>JAZRHU010000051.1:0-2812 GCA_045644945.1 Candidatus Fimimonas sp.
GTAAACAACGTCAGCTCTCGCATGAACTTTTCGTACTCACTGCTTCGGCTCTTGCTATCTCGGAAGTAGAACTTTTTCACATCGGGTGCAAACTGAATAATTCGGCTCAACTTGGATTGCGTGGTCGGTGCCTTTTGGTAGCTCATGTTGATGCGAATACCGTCCTTGCGCAAGGTCTCATCCACAATGCCACCATACTCATCGCCACCGTTGTTGCTTTCCCAACGTACCATGTGTGGATGATGATACTTCAACTTGCCAATTACAAGTGGTCTCGTCACAGTTTTGTCGCCACTGTTGAACACAACGTCATCCAGGTACACATCATCGCCATACACGTAGGCTATCGGCATAGCCAAACTATCTCCACCACCCCACGCAGTGTCCACAACGGAAAGCACTCGGTCTGGCTCGCCATCGGGCAACACGCCATTGTAATAACGCAGTTCATCAGCAGGGAACAGCAAACCCTCTCGCACATAGGGATTGCCCATGTACTTGGCAGTCCACGTCGCATCGTCAATGCTTGCTTTCATATCCACGTAGTAGTCGGTATCAAAGCCAAGGCCGTACTTGTAGTTGAAGTTGCTTTCGCCATTTTCGTCCAAGGCAGGTATAACTCTAAAACGATAGCGTGGGTTGTCTCGGTACTGCTCTTCAATTCGTCCCAACGGATCGGCAACGTTCCAACGTGTACCAACCATCAACTCCAACGCACCCAACTTTTTGCGGTCTTTCAGTTGGTTAAGGTAGGCATCGTACTTGGCTTGCAAACGCAGTGGGTTCAAACTCTCTTCCAAGTCTTCGATAATATCGTCTACGTACAGCACGCCACCTGTACCAATTTCCACAGCACCAGTCAGCGTACCACTTATGCTTCGGCATGTGATGGTAGGGAAACGCTTGGTCTTTTCCAGGTCGATGGTCTCGTTTTTGGCGCTGTTGTTTACCATTTGCACACCAGGGAACACGTCTGCCCACAAGTACTGCGTGTTGTCGGTGATGATGCTCAAAATCTCTCGGTAGAATCCGTCGGTAAGCTTGTCGCTGTGACCACTCATAACACTTGCCACACTTGGGCGATGTCCCATGACAAATGTCATAAAGAAAATGCACAGCGTACTTTTGCCAACACGAGGTGGAAGGGAGATGCCCAAAAAGTCAATTTTGCCGTCAAACAGGTCTTGCAAATCGTGGACGAGTGGCAACAAAACATCTCGCCTTGGCAAGTAGAACTTCTTTTCTGGCTCACGATTCTTTTCGATGTAAATGCAGTAGGCATCGAAGTCGCCTTTCATTGCTTCCAAGAGATATGTTTTGTAGGTTAGGTCGTACATTTCCACTGTCGGGATTTTCCTTGTTTCCGATCTAATCCACTTGCACCACTTGTGTATTTCCTCACGATTTTCCAGGGTACGTACCACGTTAAACGCATCGTTGAGCGTTTCTGCCGTCTGCCTTTTTATCTTACTTATTTTCTTCAAAATGTCCAATATTTTTACCTCCTATGCAATAAAAAAAGAGCGCCTTATCTTTCGATAAGACGCTCTTTGGCGTTCTGTGTTATTTAGGTTTTATTATTTCTTGTTGTCATTGATTACGCTATAAACAATCTGCAATTCAATGTCGGGATCGCCATTCGACTCTTTATACGCCCATTTTGCAAATCTTTCTGCGGACTTATAGTCATTGATATCAATATATGCAGCAGCTAACGATGTAAATAAAGCTTTACTCAAACCAGCCTCATAGAAAGGCTTGTCACTCATCCAGTTCCAAAAACTAATTGCCTCTTGTGGTTGCCCTAATTTACGATAGCAACTGGTAATCATCGGACAAGCTTTAATGTAGTAATCAGAGGAATGAAAAAACTTAGACATGCCATAGAACATCAGAATTATACATTCCCTATATGCACAATCGTCCTTACGTTGCTTTACATATTCGAAAAAGTCATTTTCTCCCATATTTTTGAAACTTATTTCTGGGTAAGATGACTGAATTTGTTTTAGATGTAGAAAAAGTCTCTTTCTGTTTAGGAGGCCATTGACACTTATACTTTTGCTAAGCCAATTCTTGATCTTTTGAGAAATCTCAGTTGCTGGCTCCTCGCAGAGGTTAGAAAGATAAACCGTATTATTCTTAAAGAAGTATGTTTCATTATCAAAAGTTATTTTTAGCAAACCATTTTTATAATAGCGTACTTCAATCTTATGAATTACCTTTTCCATAATACTCCCTTGTTTATACCACGTGCTTTCCGTTTAATGCCCGGACGGCTTATTTTTTGATTGTAAAATTAGACTTGAAAGACATTGAAAGCAATTATCATACCTATCACAAAACTAATGATAAACGCTAATATTTCCAACAATGTGGGCAATCCTTTTCGCATTTTTCCTCTCCTACTTATACCACGTGCTTTTGCTAATCCCAAGGCGTTATCACTAAGCAAGAACGATAGCAAGAACCAAACAGATTGTAGTCACAGCTGACAACACCAGGAAAAGCACAAATTGCTTTTTGAGGATGTCTCTTTCCTTTTTAGGATCGAACGGATTTTTTCCTGTTGCTTTTGCTTTTTTGATTCTGCGTGAAGTGATCAAGTAACCAACTGTAGATCCAACTACCAGGATGGCTACCATACGCCATCCGTACTGTGGACTGACTACAAAAGCACATACAGCAATTGCTACATAAACTAGTGCAATAATTACAAGCGGTATCACAATATCCTTTTTCATAACATACCTTTTCTGTTTACGCCCAGACGGCTTATTCTTTACTTATACCACGTGCTTCTGCTAATACC
>JAZRHU010000052.1:0-1054 GCA_045644945.1 Candidatus Fimimonas sp.
TCGTACTGCCAAACAACTATCAGAACTTTTGCAAGACTATCAATCTATCATGGAGGATTTAGAGGATGACAACTAAAAAGACGGTAAAACCACGCAAGCCAATTGAAGTAGGCGATCCAGTGGAAATTATCAAACCACCCAAGACTATGAGACATGGCGTTCGTCCTATACAACTGCCAACTGTACCAGACGGCACAAACAACAAATATACTTCCGTTGCCCTTGCTATTGTGGCGATGGATGCTTGCGACTTGTACGAGCCACAACAAGTACAACAACGTATTGTGGACTATTTTCAAGTGTGTGCAGACAACGACATGAAACCGGCAGTCAACGGACTTGCGCTTGCCCTTGGTACAAATCGTCAACGACTATGGGAAATTGCCAACGACAACGAGCATCAACTTTCCATTCCAATGGCATCCAAACACTATATCAAACAGGCGTACAACTCTTTGCAACTGTTGTGGGAAAACTACATGCAGAACGGTCAAGTCAATCCTGTTAGTGGCATATTCCTGGGTAAAAACCACTTTGGATATCGTGACCAACAAGAACATATCCTAACACCAAACAACCCACTTGGCAATGATGTTGACTCGGAAAGCATTGCAAGGAAGTATGACGATATTCCAGATTGATTTACAACTTTTACAACTTTTACAACTTTTGAAACTGTCTACGACTTTCACGACTTTCACGACTTTTACGACTTTTGGGGTGTAAACGTGAAGTTTTTGAGAAGGGACATCAGACAAAAAAGAAGCAAGTTTTTAGGGATTTTTAACCACAAATCCATATTTTACCATATTTTTGCCCATTTTGCCCAAAATTGCTAACCACTTGCCTATTATCATAATATAGTGCTGTGTGGCCCTGTGTTGGCCTTTGTGGTGTTGTTTTGGCGTTGGTCGAGTTAGGGTACACAAACGGCAAAAAAGCCGTTATAATGTAAATATCGGCTATATATAAACATCCCTATATTTGAGCAAAACAAAAGCCCTGGCATATTGCCAAGGCTTTTTGTTTAGTAGTCTTTCATCAATTCTATTAT
>JAZRHU010000053.1:0-48224 GCA_045644945.1 Candidatus Fimimonas sp.
AGCCCCAACGCTTGAGTTTGGTTTGGATGGTTTTGACAGTTTGTCCACGCGATCCCACCTTTACAACGGCAGCATCAGCATGTGGCAGGGATACCGCAAAGGCCAGCGTTGCAACTGTTACAAGGGCCAAAACAAAGGCAGTGAGTTTTACTTTGTTTGATTGCAACAAGAAAAATTTCCTCCTTAGATGTTTTGGTTAGTATGCGTTTGTGGCGGGAAAATATGCATTTTGAGCAAACCTTGTTTTGCGGACGACCACTGGTCGCCCCTACGTTATTGATGGAACAAAATTGGTTGTGATATTGAAATAGATGATGCGATTTGCGTTGTTGATAGTTAAATTTTGACGCACTAAACAACAAATTTTGGCGCAAAATTGCTAACAAATCTGATGGAAATTGTGCATTTTTTGCAGATACGTGGTGTGTTTTTGAATATGGCTACTGGTTGTTTTCCATCCACTTGTTTACAATTTCCACAAGTTTGCTTTTGAACGTGATGGTGTTTGTGCCGTTGTTTTCTGCTCCGATAAAACATAGCGGTGGATATACAACACACCACCAATTATTTCCTTTAGCACTACCTAGTTCGATGATGAGTGCATCGTACACGCCCTGTGGCAAAGTTACGCCATTGTAGCTTCGATCGGGAAATTGTTCCTTGCAAAGCTTGACCTTGGCCGAGTAGCTAAAGCCGTTGTTTTGTAGTGTTTTTTGACACACGTGTTGGATATTTTGCAATTGATCGCTTACAATTTGCATGGCCTTGGCTTTGGTTGTGGCGTTTGCTAGATGTGGCGCAAGGTAGTTTACAACGGCATTTTTGACAAGGTACTTGACATCTTGGTCGGCTTGGTTGTTGCTATCCGCACGGATATGTATGCGCAAAAATTGCGAATTAGTTTGAGCGGGTGCACAAAACACCATTGCTAAAAATGCTAGGACTATTACTGCTACTGCGATTGTTTTCATGTTGGGCTCCTTGTTGGGTTTTGGATTGTTGGTGATTGATTTGGTTGGTGGTTGGAAGCGGGAGGGGCAACCCCTCCCCTACAGTGATGGTTGTATTGGATTTGTGGTGCGATATGCGGACAGTCGAGGATACGAACCCTACGATTGGATTGTTGGTGTTTGGGTGGTTTGGTAATGTTGTTATTGACACTTTTTGGGCGGTTGTATCGGTGTTTGAGCGAAAATTGTGTCGAAATATTGCATATTTGTATGTTTTTGATACATAACTATCTCAAAAGGGCCAAATTGTTGTGTTTTTGGTAAAAATAACGCTATATTGTGGGTAAAATGTGTTTTTTGCGTTGACAATCGCTTTAAATTAATATATAATTAGCGTAATTGAAAAGAATCCTATTTTGAGGGGAGTAGCAGAAGCTTTGGGCTTGGTTATGGTCGTCATCACAACGTAAGTTCGGCCACAACGATCAATTTTGATTTTGCAAGACCTTGTGCGAATACTCGCATGGGGTCTTTTTGATTGTAAAATTTTTATGGAGGTACATTATGTACAAAAAAAGTAGCGCGGAGGTTGTAGAACTTCTACAATCCAACGTTAAGAATGGTTTGTCCGCTGAGCAAGTGGTTGCCAGTCGCGAAAAACACGGTCTTAACGAACTGCAAGAAAACAAAAAGGAACCTTGGATAATTAAGTTCCTGAAACAATTTACCGACGTACTCATCATCATTTTGTTGATTGCGGCAATTGTTTCCCTTATTGTTGACCCACACGAATGGGTAGAAAGCGTTGTTATTTTTGTTGTTGTTATGCTCAACGCAATTTTGGGTGTAACACAAGAAAGCAAGGCGGAAAAATCCTTGGAAGCGTTGAAAAAGATGTCTTCACCTAACTGTAAGGTTATCCGTAACGGCGTAGTTGACCAAATCCCAAGTAGCGAACTTGTTGTTGGCGACATCATCTTGGTAGAAGCGGGCGACTTTATCCCAGCGGATGCGCGTTTGATTGACGCAGTTAACCTTCAAGTGGACGAATCTGCTTTGACAGGCGAAAGCTTGCCAGTAACAAAGTTTGTTGATACAATCACAGACGACGTTGCTGCACTTGGTGACCGCAAAAACATGTTGTTCAGCTCCACATTTATCACAGCTGGACGTGCAAAGGCAGTTGTTACTGCAGTTGGTATGGAAACGGAAATTGGTAAAATTGCCGGCATGCTTAACTCTCAAAAGAAAACAACTACACCACTCCAAGACAAACTTGCTCAAGTTGGTAAAGCAATTGGTATCATCTCCATCTTTATCTGCGTTGGCGTGTTCCTTTTGGACTGGTTGTTGGTAGAAGGTGGTAGCACCGACTCCATCGTAGACTGCTTCAAGCTTGCTGTATCCTTGGCAGTTGCTGCCGTACCCGAAGGTTTGGCAACAGTTGTAACCATCGTTTTGTCCATCGGCGTTCAAAAGATGGTAAAGGAAAACGCAATCGTAAAGAAATTGCCCGCAGTTGAAACACTTGGTTCAACAAGTATTGTTTGCTCCGACAAGACTGGTACATTGACACAAAACAAGATGACAGTTTTGGAAGTTTACGACAACGGCAAGGTTAGCTTGCTTAGCGACCTTGACGAAAGCAACCACCAACTCATCTCCCACTTTGCTCTTTGCTGTGATGCAAAAATCGAAGTGATCGATGGCGTTGAAAAGCGTATCGGTGACCCAACCGAAACTGCTTTGATTGAACTCAACAACAAGTACGGTATTGATATTTCCGGTATCGAACGTGTTGGCGAAATCCCATTTGATAGCGACCGCAAGCTTATGACAGTTGTTGTAAAACTTGACGGCAAGTACATTTCCATCACAAAGGGCGCTCCTGATATCATGCTCAAGCGCGTGACAAACACAGAAGTTTTGCCTGGCGTTGAGGAAGGTATCGTATCCATGTCCTCTCGTGCATTGCGTTGCTTGGCACTTGGTATCAAAGTGTTTGACGAAATGCCCGAAATCAACGACTCCCTTGAACACGACTTGGAACTTATCGGTCTTGTTGGTATGATCGACCCACCACGTCCAGAAGTTATTGATGCAATTCGTCTTGCTCGCAGAGCTGGCGTTCGTACAGTAATGATCACAGGTGACAACATCATCACAGCAAGTGCTATTGCAAAACAACTTGGCATTTTGGAAGAAGGTCAACGTGCTGTTTCCAGCGAAGAGCTTGACGCTATGAGCGACGAAGAACTTATGGAACACATTGCAGAGTTCTCCGTTTATGCACGTGTTGCTCCAAAGGACAAAGTTCGTATCGTTACTGCTTGGCAAGCACACGGCAAAGTTGTTGCTATGACAGGTGACGGTGTAAACGACTCTCCAGCTTTGAAAAAGGCCGACATCGGTTGCGCAATGGGTATCACAGGTACAGACGTATCCAAAGAAGCTGCTGATATGATTTTGACGGACGATAACTTCTCCACTATCATCAAGGCAGTTAAGCAAGGTCGTGGTATCTACGACAACATCCGCAAGTGCGTTAAATACCTTCTTTCCAGTAACATTGGTGAAGTTTTGACAATCTTGCTTGCTACAATCATCACAGGTATTGCAACTAGAACAGGCAACACCGCTTGGGAACTTGGTATCCCTCTTGCAAGTATCCACTTGCTTTGGATCAACCTTGTAACAGACTCCTTGCCAGCATTTGGTCTTGGTATGGAAGCTCCCGATGACGAAATCATGCTCAAAAAGCCACGTCCAAAGACAGAAGGTTTCTTTGCTAACAACTTGGCATTGCACATCGTTTTGGAAGGTATTTGCGTTGGTTTGTTGACACTTACAAGCTACATCATCGGTGAAACTGTGATTGGTAGCCACGACGTTGGTTCCACAATGGCGTTTGTAACTCTTGCTCTCACTCAACTTTTCCACTCCTACAACGTTAAGAGTGAACACACAATTTTCCACAAGACAACTTTGAACAACAAGATGTTGAACCTTGCATTTGTTCTTGGTTTTGTTCTCCAAATGGCTGTTGTTTACATCCCAGGTTTGAACACAGGCATCTTCCAAACTGTTGCTTTGAAATGGAACGAATTGCTTATCGCAGTTGGCCTTGCATTTGCAATGGTAATCATCATGGAAGTTTACAAACTTTTCGACAAACTTGTAGAAAAAGCAAAAGCTAAAAAAGAATCCAAGTAATAACTAAACTAATCAAAAACCGCTTTGAGTTTTCAAGGCGGTTTTTTTGTTGCAAATTTTGTGCAAATATCAAGTTGTACTTTTCCGTTACACAAACACATTACGTTGGAAAATTGTATGCGATGTTTTGCAATGCCAACACACCAACAACATTTTGCATTGCGCAATACCTTGCAAAGCGAAAAATGCCCCAAAAGGCAAAATTATTGTGCAAAATTATTATTGTTATAGGTAGGTTATGCTTGTTGTATAGTTTTGTTTTAAAGACGTTTACCACCATAAGCTAAACTTATGGCACCATCGGAATTATATATTAAATATGCATATTAAATACACAAATAAATATTGGCTAAATTTCGACAATGTGATATAATATATATCCTAAAGTGGATTTTTGCGGTTTTTCTGCCAACCACAACAAAATGAGGAGCAATACAAAACCGCATTTGATGGCACAGAATAGCAAAAGTCTACACCAAATCTGACAATACAGACATTTTTTGGAGGTTATACATGAAAGGAACTACATTGCCATTTGAAGGCACACCAGAACAAGAAGCATTGTTGCGCGCAAGACTTGCCGAACTCAAAAAGCAAGCAGGCTCTTTGATGCCCGCTTTGCAATTCGCACAAGAATTGTACGGATATCTTCCTTACGAAGTTCAAACAATCATTGCAGAAGAATTGGGCGTTTCCCTTTCCGACGTTTACGGCGTTGTTACATTCTACTCTCAATTTAGTTTGTTCCCAAAGGGAAAATACCGCATCGGCATTTGCCTTGGCACAGCTTGCTACGTTCAAGGCTCTGGCGAAATCTACGAAAAACTTAAGGCGTTGCTTGCTATTGAAAGTGGCGAGTGCACACGCGACCGCAAATTTAGTTTGGACGCAACTCGTTGCGTAGGTTGCTGTGGTCTTGCACCTGTTATGACAATCAACGACGACGTTTACGGTAAGATTACACCAGACGACGTTGCTGGAATTTTGGCTAAGTACGAATAATCGTACATTGGAGAAAATTTTTATGACTATCAATCAAATTGCACAAATTTTGGATGCAGAGTTCATTTGCTGTGAAGAAAACAAGCACAACGAAGTGCACTCCGCTTGCGGTTCCGACATGATGAGCGACGTTTTGGCCTACGTAAAAGACCAATCGGTGCTTATTACTGGTCTTTGCAACCCACAAGTTGTTCGCACTGCGGAAATGATGGACATGGTTTGCATTGTTTTTGTTCGTGGCAAACGCCCCAGTGACGAAGCCATTGCCCTTGCTAAGCAAAAGGGCTTGGTTATGATGACCACACAACAACGTATGTTTTCCGCTTGTGGCATGTTGTACTCTGCAGGATTGAAACCTGGTAACTGATATGGAACACATACATCTTGAGTACGACGTTGATGGAAACAACTTTATTTCCGCCGGACAAGCAACGGAAAACGTCAAATTTTGCTTGAAAGGATTGGGCATTGACCCACAACTGATTCGTCGCATTGCCATTGCAATGTACGAAGGAGAAATAAACATGGTTATCCACGCTAATGGCGGAAAGGCCATTGCGGATATTTACATGGACAAAATCGTCGTTCAACTTGTGGATACGGGCGAAGGTATTGCCGACATCGAGCAAGCAATGCAACCGGGATTTTCCACCGCAACCGACTCCGTTAGATCACTTGGATTTGGTGCTGGTATGGGTCTGCCCAACATGCGCAAATACACCGACGAGTTTGAAATTAAAAGTACCGTTGGCGTGGGAACACACATCACAATGACGGTAAACTTTTAGTACATCAGAAAAACACTACTACATCACATTGGAGATATGAGTTTTGGAAAATACAAATCTAAAAAAACTTCATACCGTAACTCTTGATGCATCCAAGTGTATCGGTTGTGGCTCCTGCATAAAGCGTTGCCCAACAGAAGCAATTCGTGTGCGCAATGGCAAAGCAAGCATCATCTACGACAAGTGTATTGCTTGTGGCGAGTGCGTGCGCATTTGCAAATCCTTGGCAAAAATCCCCAGCTACGACAAGTTGGAAATCATCAACAACTACAAGTACAAAATTGCGCTTATTCCACCATCCTTCTACGGACAGTTCAACAACGTGGCAAACATCAACTACATTTTGACTGCGTTGAAGAAGATTGGTTTCGACTTTGTGTTTGAAGTGGGTATTGGCGCAGAGCTTGTTAGCCAAGTTACACAAAAACTTGTTGCAGCGGGACGACTTAAAAAACCCATCATCAGTACCGCCTGCCCTGCAGTTTTGGAACTGATAAACGAACGTTTTGAAAACTTGAAGCCCAACCTTTTGCCACTACTTCCACCTGTGGATATTTCAGCAAAGTTGGCACGCGAGCGCGCAATCACACACCACGGTGTTGCAGAAAGCGACATTGGCGTGTTCTTTGTTTCCCCATGCCCTGCCAAAGTTTACTCCTTGAAGGCAAACAAGATGGTAAACTCCAACTACGTTGACGGAGTGATTTCCGTTGCGGAAGTATACATGGCACTTATGCCCATCATTGCCAAACTGCACGAAAGCAAAAACCTTTCGGAAATGGGCGTGCTTGGTTTGCAATGGGCAAGTAGCGGTGGCGAAGCGGCCGGCGTGATGTGCGAAAAGTATCTTGCGGCAGACGGCATCGAAAACGTTATCGACATTTTGGAAAGATTGGAAAATGGCAATATGTCCGACGTGGAGTTTGTGGAACTAAACGCTTGCATTGGCGGATGTGTTGGTGGCGTACTCAACGTGGAAAATCCATTTGTAGCCAAGGCGCGCATACGTCAATTGCGCAAAAAGTTCCCCGCTATTGGCAACACCTTGGCGGAAGTAGACAAACCATTGGAGTTCTACCTTGTGGAGCGACCTTTGGAAGCGGACGATCAAAGTTTTGACCCCGACCGCCAAATCGCATTTGAAAAGCTGATGGAAATCCAACGTATTTACCAAACATTGCCACAACTCAACTGTGGAGCTTGCGGTGCACCAAGTTGTCGTGCTTTTTGCGAAGATATCGTGATGGGACGCATACCTGCTGATACCGCATGTCCAATGGACAAAGGACAAAAACAATGACAGTACGCGAGCTTGCAAACATTCTTGGCGCAACAACAGTTGCCGAAAGCGATTTTGACAGAGAAGTCCACGGTGGATACGCTGGAGATCTGTTGAGTTTTGTTATGGGACGCGCCATGCCAAACTGTGCTTGGTACACCATCATGACCAACGTTAACGTGTGCGCGGTGGCAACCTTGACAGATTGTGCTGTGGTTATCATCTGCGAAGACTGCACTGCTGACCAACTGCTGATTGAACGCGCAAAGAGCCAAGGCATCAACGTTATCGCAACAAGTTTGGATATTTACTCGGCAATTGAGCTTGTTGCAAAAAACAACTAAAAACACACTACTATCACAAACATGAAACTAAAGTACGACTTGCACATTCATAGCGCTTTGTCCCCATGTGCAGATGACAACATGACGCCATCCAACATTGTGGGATTTGCAAAGCTACAAGGCCTTGACGCCATTGCCATTGCCGACCACAACGCTATTGCCAACGTAAAAGTGGCAATGGAAGTTGGCAATGCTTTTGACGTGGTTGTTGTGCCTGCTATGGAGTTGCAAACTGCCGAAGACATACACGTTTTGTGTTTGTTTGAAACATACGAAAACTTGCAAAGTTTTTACAACTGCATTAACTTTGCTAACATACAAAATAAAGCGGAAATTTTGGGCGAGCAACTGATAATGGATGCTGACGACAACATTGTCGGCAACGAACCACGAATGTTGCTTGTGGCAAGTGAGGTTTCCGTCGAAGACGTTGTTTCAATTGCAAAACAACACAATGGCATTGCCGTTGCGGCGCACATCGACCGCGAAGAAAACGGCATCATTGCCATACTTGGTACTGTGACAGAGGACTTTTCCGTTGTGGAAATTTCCGCAATGGCCACACCACAGGTTGATAACTACTGCCAAGGTCGCAAAGTTATTGCAAATAGCGATGCGCACACCTTGGAAAACATCGGTCTTGCTTGTGGCGAGCTAGAAGCTACCGAGCGCTCCGCAAAGGGCATTTTGCAGGCATTGAGGTGAATTGTGAGAGAACTATCTTTAAACATACTAGACATTGCCGAAAACAGCCTAAAAGCACAAGCGACTTTGGTGGAGATTGACGTTGGCGTTGTGGAAAACACCTTGACTATTGTCATCAAGGACAATGGTTGCGGTATGACGGAGGAATTTTTGGCAAAGGTAACCGACCCATACACCACCACGCGCACCACACGCAACGTTGGGCTTGGGATACCACTAATCAAAATGGAAGCGGAAATGGCCGGTGGCAGTTTTGACATCCAAAGCAAACTGGGCGTTGGCACCATTGTTACCACAACATTTGCCATAGACCACATCGACAGGCCACCACTTGGGGATGTGGGCGAAACAATAATGACGTTGCTAACCGAGCTTGGCAACACACGCATTGTGTTTAGTTACAATGCAAACAATCAAAGTTTTTGCTTTGATACACTCGAACTACAACAACAGTTGGAGGGAATCCCATTGGATACACCCGAGATACTGCAATTTGTAAAACAGTTAATAAATGAAAACATGAATACAATAAACGGAGGTATGCTGTTATGAAAACTATTGCTGATATCCAAGCAATAAGAGACAAAATGAAGTCACAAATTGTTGTACGTGACAAAGATACAAGCAACGATATTCGCATCATCGTTGGTATGGCTACTTGTGGTATTTCCGCAGGTGCTCGCCCTGTGTTCAACACACTTATGGACGAAGTTGCCAATCGCAAACTAACCAATGTAAAGGTTGTTCGCACAGGTTGCTTGGGAATGTGCACACTCGAACCCATCGTGGAAGTGCTTGAACCTGGAAAGGAAAAGGTTACATACTGCCGTGTGACACCTGCAAAAGCAAAGGAAATCATCGACAGACACATTGTCGGCGGTAATATTTGTACACAATATCTCATTAACAACGAGGAGTAAATAGAAAATGTTTAGAAGTCACGTTTTAGTTTGTGGTGGTACAGGTTGCCACTCTAACCGCAGTGCAGAAATTATCAAACAATTCAATAGACAAATTCAAGCTTGCGGACTGGAAAAGGACGTTCAAGTAGTACAAACTGGCTGTTTTGGCCTTTGCGCTGCTGGTCCAGTTGTTATCATCTACCCCGAAGGTGCGTTCTACTCTCACGTTAAAATCGAAGACGTAGAAGAACTTGTTAGCGAACACCTTGTAAAGGGACGCATCGTAGAGCGTTTGCTTCACAAAGACGAAGAAGACGAACCAAACAAACTCAAGGCTTTGTCTGAGACAAACTTCTACAAAAAGCAAACACGTGTTGCTTTGCGTAACTGCGGTGTTATCAACCCCGAAAATATCGACGAATACATAGCTTACGACGGCTACCAAGCGCTCATCAAGGCATTGACAGAAATGACACCACAAGGCGTCATTGACGAATTGCTTAAATCCGGTCTTCGTGGTCGTGGTGGCGCAGGATTCCCCACAGGACGCAAATGGCAATTTACAAAAAATGCCCAAAGCGACATCAAATACGTTGCTTGTAACGCGGACGAAGGCGACCCAGGCGCATTTATGGACCGCTCGGTACTAGAAGGCGACCCACACGCCGTACTTGAAGCAATGACCATTGCCGGCTACGCTGTTGGTGCGCAACAAGGTTACATCTACATCCGTGCAGAGTACCCCATTGCCGTTGAACGTTTGCAAGTTGCCATCAAACAATCTCGCGAATACGGATTGCTTGGCAAAAACATTTTGGGAACAGGTTTCAACTTTGATATCGACATCCGTCTTGGTGCTGGTGCATTTGTTTGCGGTGAAGAAACTGCTCTTATGACAAGTATCGAAGGTAACCGTGGCGAACCACGTCCACGTCCACCATTCCCAGCTGTAAAAGGTTTGTTTGGCAAGCCAACACTTTTGAACAACGTAGAAACTTACGCAAACGTTGCTCAAATCATCTTGAAGGGTGCTGATTGGTTTGCACAAATGGGTACAGAGAAATCCAAGGGTACAAAGGTATTTGCTCTTGGTGGCAAGATCAACAACACAGGTCTTGTGGAAATCCCAATGGGTACACCACTTCGTCAAGTTGTTGAAGATATCGGTGGCGGTATCCCCAATGGTAAAAAGTTCAAGGCGGCTCAAACTGCTGGCCCAAGTGGCGGTTGCCTCCCAGCACACTTGATTGACACACCAATCGAATACGAAAGCTTGCTTGCAATTGGCTCCATGATGGGCTCTGGTGGTCTTATCGTTATGGACGAAGACAACTGCATGGTAGACATTGCAAAGTTCTTCCTTGAGTTTACCGTTGACGAATCCTGTGGTAAGTGCACTGCTTGCCGTATCGGCACAAAGCGTTTGTACGAAATGCTTTGCAAAGTTACCGATGGCAAAGCAACAATGGAAGACCTCGACAAGATGGAACAACTTTGCTACTACATCAAGGAAAACTCCCTTTGCGGTCTTGGACAATCTGCTCCAAACCCAGTACTTTCCACATTGAAGTACTTCCGTGATGAATACGTTGCACACGTACGCGACAAGATTTGTCCTGCTGGCGTATGCAAATCTTTGATTAGATACAAAATCGACCCAACAAAGTGCGTTGGTTGTACACTTTGCGCTCGCAACTGCCCTGCTAACGCTATCCGCGGTACAGTTAAGCAACCACACATCATCGACAACGATTTGTGCGTAAAATGTGGCGCTTGCGAATCTAGATGTAAATTTAAAGCTATCTACAAGGAAGGTGGTAAAAAATGATTAACCTAAAAATTAACAATATGCCAGTTCAAGTAGAAGCCGGCACAACAATTTTGGAAGCTGCAAAAAGCATTGGTATCAAAATCCCAACACTTTGCTACCTCAAAAAGATCAACGAAATTGGCGCTTGCCGTATTTGCGTTGTAGAAGTAAAGGGCATGCAAAACCTTGTTGCAAGCTGTGTTTACCCTGTTTTTGAAGGCATGGAAGTGTTTACAAACAGCGAAAAGGTTCTAAATGCGCGCAAGACAACATTGGAACTGATCCTTTCCAACCACAAGAAAGATTGCCTTTCCTGCGATCGTAACACAAACTGCGAATTGCAACGCCTCAGTTACGAATACAACTGTGATTGCCACGCATTTGCTGGCCAAATGACAGAAGAACCACAAGATACTTCCACAGAGTACCTCATCCGCGACAACACAAAGTGCATCCTTTGCCGTAGATGTGTTGCAGTTTGCAACAAGACACAAACAATTGGCGTTATCGGTGCTAACGAACGTGGTTTCAACACACACATCGGCACAGCATTTGATATGCACCTAAGTAACACACCATGTATCGGTTGTGGTCAATGTATCACAGTTTGCCCAACTGGTGCTTTGGTAGAAAAGGACGAACTCACTCGCGTTAGAGAAGCACTTGCAAATCCTGCTAAACACGTTGTTGTTGGCTCTGCACCATCCGTTCGCGCTGCTCTTGGCGAAGAATTTGGTAACCCTGTTGGCACAAACGTAGAAGGCAAAATGGTACGCGCCCTTCACCTTTGCGGTTTCAACAGAGTGTTTGACGTTAACTGCGCTGCCGACTTCACAATCATGGAAGAAGCAACCGAACTTATCGGTCGCATCCAAAACGGTGGACAACTTCCAATGTTTACAAGTTGTTGCCCAGGTTGGATCAATTACATCGAACACAACTACCCAGACCTTTTGGCACATCTCTCCAGTTGCAAGTCCCCACAAAACATGTTTGGCGCAATGATCAAGCACGTTTATGCTAAGCAACAAGGCATCGATCCAAAGGACGTTTACGTTGTATCCATCATGCCATGCACAGCAAAGAAGGGAGAAAAACTCCGCACATTTACCGATGGCATTGTGGACGTTGACGCAGTTTTGACAACTCGTGAACTTGCAAGACTCATCAGAACAAACAGTTTGGACTTCAACAACCTTCCAGACGAAGTTATGGACAGCCCATTTGGCGAATACACAGGCGCAGCTTTGTTGTTTGGTGCAACAGGTGGCGTTATGGAAGCGGCACTTAGAACTGCTAACGAAATGCTTGGTGGCGACCCAAGTGGCGACATCGAATTTAAGCAAGTTCGTGGTTCCAAGATGATCAAAAAGGCAACCTACAACATCAACGGCATTGCTGTTAAAGTTGCAGTTGTAAACGGCATCCGTCAAGCAAGAGAAATTTGCGAACAAATCCGCGCTGGCAAGGCAGACTACCACTTTGTAGAAGTGATGACATGCCGTGGCGGTTGCGTAAATGGTGGCGGTCAACCAATCAACATCGACTACAACAGCGACAAAGCTACTTTGATCACAAAGCGTGCAAGCGTGCTTTACAAGGGCGACAGAGCTATGTCCAACCGCACAAGTCACACAAACGCATCCGTACTTAAGATTTACGAAGAATTTTTCGGTGCGCCAAACAGCCACAAGGCACACGACTTGTTGCACACAAGCTACTCCGCTAAACCAAAGTACACAAAGGAATAATTCCCACGATAAAACAAAAAGACCATCTCGATTGAGGTGGTCTTTTTTGCATGGTAGCAAAGATACAATAAAATTGTTTGTAAATAAAAAAACACCTCCGAAGAGATGTTTTTTGTTTGAGCCATTGAAGCCCCAAAATGACACTTGGATGGTTGTTGCGCCTTACAAAGTAATTACACCAAGTTGAAGCAAAATACCCAATACGGAGTTAATCAAGGAGAATACCAATGTAACAATCGCAAGAATCAAGCCGACAATTGCCTTTGGAGAACTTCTGTCGTACTTTAGCACATTTAGTGCCTTTGTGAGTGCGATACCACCAAGAATGTAGCCTGCAAGTGCAATGAGCCATGCTGCAAAGATACCAATTGCGCCAAGAATGATGGCTGTTATACTTTGGCGGTTGTCTGCTTGTGCATATACATTACGACTTCCACTTGGGGTGCTAGAGTTTGATGAATCAAATTGGTGTCCACAAGTTGGACAAACGGTAGTATCTGGTTGAATTTTACTACCACATTTTGGACAAAACATATTGCGCCCTCCTATATAAAATATTCCAAACTGGAATTAATTTAAGTATAATTCCATAGCGGAATTATGTCAAGGTCTTTTTGATATATAATGCAAAAAAATAACAAAAGGACACAAAAAACATGAAAATTCGCACAAAAAGTTACGGAAATGCAAATATGGTTGGCAAACGCGTAGAGGGACTACGCAAGCAACGTGGTATCAAACAAAAGGACTTTATTGCAAAGTTGCAAACCATGGGATGCGACATCAACCCAACAAGTTACTCCAAGTTGGAAGGTCAACTTCGCGGAGCAACCGACAAGGAAATCTACTGCATTTCCAAAATACTTAGCGTAGCCATCGAGGACTTGTTCGAGGAAAAGACGGCCTAGATGTGCACAAACCCGCCATGCTTGTGGCAATGTTTTCGCTTGCAATTTGCATACTTGTTAGCAAAAAGACCATCCAATTGGGATGGTCTTTTTTTGTTTGTAGTGGCACTTTTTTGCTACTCAAAATGGCGCACTATTGCTTTGGTGGCACACATTTTTTTTGCACACAAGGGCCACCAAATTTACAATAAAAACGTCCCCACCAGCAATTTTTGGCGGGGACGTGGTTTATTTTTGAGTTTTTACACCACCATGTGTTGATGGTTTGCTATCACACTATTTAGCAAAGTTCAATGTGTTGATAGTCTTGTTGCCTTCGGCATCTGTTACGGAAATTACACAACCTGTGTAGTAGGTTTTGTCGTTCCAGTTGCAAACGGCAAGTTCCAATGTTACAACTTGATTTGCGTAAGCTTCCAACCAAGAGTATTGTTTGGAGCTACTGCAGTACAAACGCAATTGGTCGCCACCATTTGCATCTTGCAACAAAATGTTGGAGTAGTATTGGTTACCTTCCACAACAACTCTTGCTTGGAGTACGTATACGTTTGTTGTGTAGTCTACAGTGATATCAAGGTCGTACAATTCTTGGATTGTCACGCCTGTTGTGAACCAACTTGTGTCGTATTGGTTATCGCCATAGTAGTTAGCCAAAACTTGCGCATCAACAATTGCACATTGACCTACTATATTTGTGGACTCTGGCTTTTTGAAGTGTGTTTTTGTACCTTTAACAACAACTTCGTCGCCAGGTTTAAGTTGAGATACGATGTCTGCTGTGGAAAGAACAGCGATCATGCCTGTGGAGTCGGAAATGTAGAATGCTTCTCTATTTACAACGGAAGACATAACAATACCGCGGAGTGTAACTTCGGTACCATCGGCTGTTGCGATGATTTCCGCTACAGTTGGAGTTTGAATATCCGCCAATGGATCAAGTTTTACAGCAATTGTTCTTGTTGCTGAGTAACCACCAAATGTTGCTGTGATAGTGATGTTGCTTGTGCCTTCGCCAACAAGATTGAGAACTGTTGCATCTTGGCCCTTTGTTACTGTTGCAACGGATACATCGCTAGATGTGTAAGTAAACGTTACGTTTGTTGCACCAATAATTTCGTTAACATAGCTATTTGGAAGTTCGATTGCTGGGTCTGCGCCAAACACACCACTCTTGAACAAATCTTCAACGGCGTATTCAATTGCAAATGCAGGAACGTCGCTAGCTGGGAAGCTGAAGCCCTCGATTTCACTAACCTTTACAGGGAGCAAACGCCATACGCAACCAGATGCTGTGGACTTAGCGTTGAGTGCAACGTAGTAAACTTCGCAAACTTTGCCATCGAACTCGTCCAACCAAGTAAAGTCGGAACCGTTGCATTGAGTGTAAGTGTAGGAGCCTGTTTTACCATCAAGGTCGTTGATGTAGTAGTTAGTAAAGCCTGTGCCTACTGCTTTTTTAATGATGGCAGTAGATTTTACCAACAAGGATGTGATGTTTTCGCCGTAGGAAGTGTTCATCAACTCTCTTACGGAAGTTTGTTCAATCCAAGATTTATCGAAATCGCTAACTTGTTTATCGTTGGAAACAAGCACTGCGTTTTCAATTTGGCAAGCACCAATGTAGCCGTGTGCGGAAGCAAACTTTTGTTCGTCTTCCAAAACCCAGTATGTCTTGGAGCCAGCAACTTCGATTGTGTTACCAACACTTACTTGTTGAGCAACGTCTTGGCTGTAAACGTAGATGGAGGATGTGTCGTCCACCAAAATTACACCACTTGGCTTTTTGCCTGTAGCATAGGTAATTGCAGCAACAACACCTGTAAGTTTTACCTTTTCGTCCTTTTGAGCATCGCGAGCTTCGGCAATGGTTTTTGCTGGATACTCGGATGTATCAATTTGCACTTTGATGTGTTCGAAGGCGATAATTTCCGCTCTGTTGGATTGGATGCTCATTTCGGGATTTCCGTTGTAAGCTTTTACAACGCCTTTTACAACGACGATATCGCCCTTTACTGGCTTGTCTTCTGCATCGCCATACAATGTGCCGTCGCTAAACTCACAACCATAGATGTAGATGGAGCCAGTTGCGTCTTGAATTGTCATTTCGCCAAAGATACCATTGGAAACCGTAACAATTGTACCAACGATTGTGTATTCAACGGATGTTGGAGTGTTGCCAACGGAAAGTGCAATTTCGCAAGCTTGAGCGATTGTGATGTGTTCGTGCTCTTGTTCCAATGGGTGTTCGCCATATCCATTAGCTTGGCCATACTTGTTGCCACAAACGGAACATGTTGGTTGGTTGTGGGATGTTGCCATACCGCCGGAGCATGTGCCTTGGTCGAATTTGTTTTCGCAACCAGTAAATGTGCAAGGTTTGTGGTGGTTGCCATTTTCTGCTACCCATTCTGCTGGAGCATGGATGTGGTTATCCAATGTGGGCTCGAGAAGGTTGCCGTACTTGTTGCCACAAGTGGAGCATGTAGCTTGCTCGGTGAGAGTTGCACTGCCACCAGCGCATGCAGTTTGATCGAGTTTGTGGTTGCAACCAGTAAAAGTACAACCATGGTAGTGATTTGTACCATCGGATGTCCACTCGGATGCTGCTTGGTGATCGTGGTTGTCCAATGTGGGTTCAAGAACGTTGCCGTATTTGTTGCCACAAGTGGAGCATGTAGCTTTTTCGTGGAGAGTTGCACTGCCACCAGCACATGCAGACTTGTTTAGTTGCTCGGTACAACCTTCGAATGTGCAAGCATGGTAGTGATTAGCACCATCAAATTTCCATTCAGTTGCTGGCTTGTGTTCGTGGTTTTCCAACGTTTCGCACGCTGTTGCAAGAACAAGTGACAAAACCAAAACTACAGCAAGCAAAATAATCTTTGTGAGTTTTTTCATAGTTGCCTCCTATTTAAAATACACAAATATTCTACAATATCAGCCAAATTATGGCAAACATTTTTGCCCCCAAATTGACAATTTTTTGGGCAAATTTATAACATTTTGCGCAAATGTTCGCAACGAATGCGAGGCACTAAAAACATCAAAAAAAGTATGCTAAATGGCTTTACTTTAGGCAAGTTTTGTGGTAAAATACTTTAGCAACTGAATAAACTTGCATACCGGATATGGAGAAATACCCAAGAGGCCGAAGGGGCGCCCCTGCTAAGGGTGTAGTACGGGATACCGTAGCGAGGGTTCAAATCCCTCTTTCTCCGCCAAGAATAGTCTAATTTGAACCAATGTTCAGGTTAGACTATTTTTTTATTTCAAGCTCTCGTTTGAGGGCTTTTTCTTTTGCCACAAAAGACGTAATGCTCTATTGTCGAAGACTTACTCAACCGCAGTTGAATTTTGCTCAAAGTGGCGTTTATGCCGCCCTGAGCCTCTTGACAATGAGGGCAAGTGTGTTAGGCTATCTGCCGAAAAGGCAACAAAAAAGCCCATGCAAGTGGGCTGTTTGGCGCGTTTATTTACGCCTTAACAACATACTTGCAGAGGCTCGTTGTCAATAGGAACGTGGAATAAATAGCCACGCTTTATTAAACATATATTTCGGTAATCATTGGTCTAACTTTTGTAACACAACCGTTGTTTACTGCTTGTTTCATCTTCCTAATACCTTTGTAAAGCAAAAAGCCCTGACTGTCGTCAGGACTTTTAGTTATTGGGCTATTAAAGTAAATTTCCACCTTGTCATCAAACAAACGCACTTTATTTTATTTGTTATTACCTTTAGGAGGTAGATTGAATAATACAATTCCTAGTATTGCAACCAAACCAGCAGCAGCACCACCAATAGTTCCAACCATTCGCTGTATCCAATTTTTGTGTTCTTCGCTAATCTTGGCCATTTTATCGCAAATTTCTAACATTTGCTTCGTAATTTTGTTTCTTGTCCAAGGAAGCAATCGTGGTTGGTCTAACTTCTTTTGAAGGGAATCTAGTGTCTTTTGGTATCCTTCTAAAACTTTCTTATGAGAATCATCGCCTTGTTTAACTAAGTCAACAGAAACCGTTTTAAGCAAGCTAATTAACTCTCCGCTTACTTGCACATAATCTGGCAGTTTGTTAAAAATTCTTACTGCATCTTTTCTATCAGTTTGAGGAATCAAAGCAGCCAAGTCATCATATTTGTCTTTAGGAAGTTCGCTCCATGAGCTAATGCCTAGTTTCTTTAATACATCTTTTTCTTGAAGATTTCCTTTTAATTTATTTTTTCTGCTCATTTGTATTTTTCCCCTTTTTCTTCTTACCAAATAGCCAGTCGACAACTACTTTTAGATGGTGTTTGAGTTGCTTCTTCTCATCTTCTTCGGCTGCTTGTTTTTGCATTTTATGTACTTCTTTTCGCTTGCCTTTTTTAGCTTTTTCTTTCTCGATAAACGTTGCTGTAATTTCTTCTACATGTGATTCGACCGGTGTTGGTTCTTCCGGAATCTCACCTTCAATTCTTTTTGCCAACGCTTCGGGAATTAGGTCTAACAATGCATATTTGTTGCTGATAGTTGCCGTAACTTTTGTAAGTGGTTCAATGTCTTTATTGAAGGAGTAATCGAGCATTTTAACGTATTCGTTTACAAAAGCTACAACCAAATCAACTACAAGGTTGAACGCAATCAGTCCTCCAGAAACAATAAGCATTATCATTTCCAATTCCGTATGCCCATACGTAACCTTGTCATAGATATTGAATACCAACAATGCTAATCTGGTTGGATACTTAAACCATTTTAGTACTTTTTTGAATTGCTTGACGCTCTTGGTTCTTCCTGGCTTTTTAGATAAGTCTGCAATAAAGGATGCCAATGCAAGAGCAAGCAATATACTGTAGCAAATCAGGAACGGAATATTACTGATATTTTTGTATATCTCGTAACCAAAATACCCGAGAAATACAATCTGAACGACGATGTCTATCGCTTTAGCTGTCTTGCTAATCTTACGAATAAGATCATCCAATACTGCTCTTGTGCGAATAAATGTTTTCATAATTTTTTCACCTCTCTTTTTAATTAGCACATATCTGCGCTATAAGAGAACTTGTAAATTTCGCGAAATTAAAAGGTTCGTTTATTGTCCGGACGTATTATTTTTGTAATCATTGATTAAATTATAGACTATTTGTAGCTCAATATCAGGATTGCCATTGGATTCTTTGTATGCCCATTTTGCAAATTTTTCTGCTGTCTTATAATCATCAATATCAATATATGCGGCAGCTAATGAAGTAAACAAAGCTTTACTCAAACCCGCCTCATAGAAAGGTTTATCATTCATCCAGTTCCAAAAATTGATGGCCTCTTGTGGTTGATTTAATTTTCGATAGCAACTTGTAATCATAGGACAAGCTTTAATGTAGTAATCCGGAGAATGAAAGAATTTAGACATACCATAGAACATCAAAATTATACATTCCCTATATGCACAATCGTCCTTACGCTGCTTTACGTATTCAAAGAAGTCATTTTCTCCCATATTTTTGAAATTTATTTCTGGATAGGAGGATTGAATTTGTTTTAGATGTAAAGAAAGTCTATTTGTATTTAGTAGACCATTCACACTGATACTTTTGCAAAGCCAATCTTTGACTTTTTGAGAGATGGCCAGTTCTGCCTCCTCGCAAAGATTAGAAATGTAGAGAGTGTCATTCTTAAAATAGTATATTTTGTCACCGATGGTGATTCTTAATAAACCATTTTTATAATAGCGTATCTCAATTTTATTAGTTGACTTTTTCATAATCTATTACCCTTTGCACTCGAAAACTTGATAGCGTATGATACATTATAGCATCATTTTGCTGCAATTACAATAGCATATAAGATAATAGCTGATTTATAAAATAAAAATCTATGGAAGTATTAGGGCCTATTGAAGTTTGATAATAACTGTGATATAATTATTGTACTTTTTATTGGCATCACGTTACGAAGGAGAAAATAGATGGCTAAAAAGGTATATAAACTTAATAATTCATCAAGTGTTATTGTGGATGCGGAGAGCATTCAAAGAATACATGAAGAACAAGAACTTTGGGGTGTAGGGCAAAAATTTGGCCTAAAGTGCGCAATTAAGGGTTCAACCATAAAACTAAAAAAGGCTTATGGCGTAGATAGACGAGAGATTGTTTTTGATCCAAGCCAAAACCCTAGTCATATTGTTTTTAGCGGAAAGGTTGTGGGTGACATTGTTGTTTGGCGAGACACTAGTTACAAGATTATGGAAATTATTAAACCACCTAAGAAAAAGTAAATTGATTAAGAATATAATTCATCCTAAAATATTATTAAAAGGGAAGCATTTCTGCTCCCCTTTTTTGTTTCCTTAAAACATCAGTTTTCGTAACAACTGGAAGTACATAGGCGTTTGGGAACTTTCACCTGAAAAGCAACGCCTACACTTCCATGGACTCTTCCACATTCCACCTGGCTCAATGCCAGGAGAAATGATTGAAGTAAAGGACTACAACACGGTCAAGCACGAAATGCAAACAACGTGGCAAAATAGTTACTTTCTAAAAAGATTTGGACGTAACGACTATAGACCAGTAGATACCAAGGACGAAGCAAGGGAAGCGATTAAGTACATTGTGAAGTACTTGGAAAAGTATGGAAGACAAGAAGTTGATACTCTTTGATGACTTCATTTGCTGAGACCAAGGGGAGTACATGGGCACAGTCAGTCA
This sequence comes from Candidatus Fimimonas sp., assembly GCA_045644945.1. Lineage (GTDB taxonomy): Bacteria > Bacillota > Clostridia > Christensenellales > CAG-314 > Fimimonas. The sequence goes on from JAZRHU010000053.1 coordinate 20,341, forward strand.
AGAAACAATAGCTAAGATGCGCAAAAGCAACTAAGAAAAAAGAGAAAAGACAAGGATTAAAATGTGTAGTGAAAAAGCGTGTGATGGGAAAAGGCGAAGATGTCGAAAAAGCGGATCAGCGTCGACATCGCCGCCCATCATTCTTTCACTATTTTTTCCGCTTTTCTTTTCTTGTTTGGCGTGCCTTGTATTGGCGACGCGAAGCGACGCCACTTGTATATATAAGGCACGCCTAACTCTCAAATGCTATTTTTTGCCCTATTTTAGAATGATAATTTGGTGTACAAATTCTTATTTTTTATCCTAAAACCCCTTGCATTAAAATTTGGTAAAGAAAAACCATAAAAATTTTTCGAAAAACGCTTGACAAACCTAAAATTATGGTTTACAATTATCTTGCAATCGTGGTTATGTAATACCAGAATTAAAAATGGAGGTAACAAAATTGGAAATCGAATCAGGTTTTAATAAGTTAAAATGTGAATTAGCAAACCATTTTAAGGGTTATGATGTTATAACCTATGACAAGTCATTGGCGACCGCTTATTTGGTTCTATCATTGAAAGAAAAAGGTGTCCAAGGCATCCTAGATAAGTCTATGAGAGAACTGTGTTCTGTAATTGAAGATGCTGATGTGTATAATTTTGTTTATGAAATGATGAGTGGCGTTGAACAAGAATTTATTCTAAGTTTGTTTTCTTACGATATAGCTGACCTTCGTTCCTTTGTTTTGAATGAGGAATATGGCATTTATGAGAAAGGTGAAGAGCAGACCACTCCAGAAAGTATCATAAAATTGGCATTAGATCTTCTTAAAATTCAACCCAACGAAACAGTCTTGGATAATTGTTCTGGAACAGGATCATTCATTACTAATGCATATTATACTCAACGTGATGCAAAGTTTTATGGCGTTGAAATCAATCCAACGGCAGCTGCTATCGCCAAAATGAGAGTTTCTTTATTGAACGGTTCTTTCAATTTGTTAGTAGGAAACGCTTTGGAACATAATTTTGACGGACAACGTTTCGATAAGGCTTTTTCAAATTATCCATTTGGCATAAGATTGAGACTTTCTGATGTGGGCTATGAAATTTTTGATAAACTTCAAAAATCGATGCCCGAATTGGTTAAAGCAACTTCTTCAGATTGGGCGTTTAACTATTCTTTGTGTGAAATGCTTGCTCCAAATGGCACTGCTGTGGCCGTAACATCCTTGGGTGGACTCTGGAACACAATTGATAAGCCTATTCGTGAGTTGTTTATTAAAAAACGTCTTATTAAGGCTATCATTAAGTTGCCTGCTCGCTTGTTTTCAACGACATCTATTCCTGTTGCGATGATTGTTTTTGGCGAAAGTAATGGCGCGATTCGAATGATTGATGCGTCCAAAGAATACAAGGAAGGACGTAGACAGAATATTTTGCATGGTGACAACATTCTAAACATCTTATATGCAATGGAGTATGATGTGGATTATGCAAAAACTGTTTCTTTTGAGGAAATTGCAAGCAATCAGTTCAATTTCGACCCAACAAGATATATTGAAGATCTAGTAGAAATTGAAAACGGCGTTGAGTTTGGATCAATTATTAACCATATTACTCGTGGTGCTCCAGCGTCTGCAAAAGATCTTGATGAAATGACATCTGCAGTTCCTACTGATTTTCAATATGTTACTCTTGCTAACATTCGAAATGGTGTTATTGATAAAGATTTGCCATATCTCAAGGGTATCCCAGACCGTTTTGGAAAATATTGTATCAATTCTGGCGATATACTGCTATCTAAAAATGGATATCCATTCAAAGTGGCTGTAGTTGAGAGCACAAATGAAAAGTATATTGTAGCAAACGGCAATTTGTACATCATTCAATTGGATACTAAAAAAGTTAATCCATATTACGTTAAGGCCTTCCTTGAAAGCGAAAAAGGCATTGCTCAATTAAAAAGAATATCTGTTGGGTCTACTATTCCAAACATTGGCGTATCGCAACTAAATACGATAAAAATTCCAATGATTCCTCGTGAAGAGCAGGATGAAATTGCTAATAGGTGTTTGGCTATAATGGATGAAATAGAGTTTATGCGCCGCAAAATTGAAAGATGTGAAAATGAACTCAAAACCATTATTTCCGAATAACACAAGGAGGAATAATGGCGAGAGGAATTGACGAAATTCAAGAAATTCTTGAAGAAATTGAAAAGAAAATATTTTTAGCAAATATAACTGGCGAGCTTGATGATTTGTTGACAAAATGGGGTCTTGCAAATTTTGTGCAAACAGCACCACTATATGAACCCTACAAAAGCGGAAAAATTGTTGTTGTTGGACAAACCGAACTCACAGAAAGTATTCTTCTCGCAATTGGCAAACAATTTGGCTTAGACAAGGGAAGATTTGAGTTTTGTTTAGATTATACAAAAGCTCAGAAGTTCAATTATAAAAAACTGCAACACAACACTTCCTATAGCGCAATCTTGTTTGGTCCTGTACCACACAGCACTAAATATAAGGGTGACTCCAACAACATTATTGCTGAATTGGAAAAACAAAGTGGATACCCACATATTGGCAGAATTAGTACTGGAAATGAGTTGAAAATTACCAATACTAGTTTTAAGAGAGCATTGGAAAGTTTGTTGAAAAACAACATAATTTGTCGCGATTATTAATAATAAACGATATTTAAGGAGAAAAAATGGCAAAAGCAGCAAAGAAAGTAAAAGAACTAACACTAGAACAAGCACTTTGGAATTGTCGTGAAGAGCTTCGTGGCGTAGGCAGTTTGGAAAAGAACAGAGATGCCGTTATCAGTCTTTTGTTCCTCAAGTTCGCTGGCGACAAGTTTGAAAAAATGAGAAGCGAAATTATCACTAAATATGGCAATAACCCCATCTTTTTGGAAAGCGTGGCTTTCTACAATGCGGATAACGTTTTCTACCTCCCTGAAAACTTGACAGGCGATGATCAAGAGTGGTCAACCAGATGGCCATACATTGTTGCGCATGCAAGCGACAATGATATTGCCGTAAAACTCGATAGAGCTTTGAAAGAGCTGGAAAATGCCAATCCAGCTTTGAAAGATACTTTGCCACGCAACCACTTTGTGTCACTTGGTGCAAGCAAAGAAAAACTCAAAGGCTTGATTGACAGCATCAACCAAATCTCCGAAAAGAGATTCCAAGTGGAAGATATCATCGGCAGAGCATACGAGTACTTCTTGAGATTGTACGCTGCTTCTGGCAAAAAGGAAGATGGCGAGTTCTACACACCAGCTTGCGTTGTTGAACTTATTTCCGAAATGATTGAGCCATACTCTGGCACCGTTTACGATCCTTGCTGTGGTTCTGGCGGTATGTTTGTTCAATCTATGCGTTTTGTGGATGAACACAAAGGCAACAAAAAGGCCATTTCCGTTATCGGTCAAGAAAGCGTTCCCGAAACATGGCGACTTTGCAAAATGAACCTTGCCATCCGTGGTATTGCCCACAATCTTGGCAAAATGCCTGCTTCCACCTTTACAGACGACCAACACAAAGATAGAAAAGTAGACTACATCATGGCAAACCCTCCATTCAACCTCAAGAAATGGTGGGCAGATTCCCTTGCAAAAGATGCTCGTTGGGCTGGCTATGGAATGCCAAGAGAGTCAAATGCCAACTATGCATGGATTCTCCACATGATTTCCAAATTGGATGTCAACCACGGTATTGCAGGCTTCTTGCTTGCCAATGGTGCTCTTGGTGATATGGATGACCACGAAATCAGAAAAAATATCTTGATGAAAGAAAATGAGAAGATTGAAGCCATCATTGTTCTTCCACGTGACATGTTCTACACAACAGATATTTCCGTTACCCTTTGGATTGTCAACATGAACAAAGGTGCTGGCGAAATCAATGGTCGCAAGGTCAGAGACCGTCGTGGCGAAATTTTGTTTATGGATCTCCGCACTTGGGATGAAAACACTGGTATCATCGAAATTGATAAAGGAAAGACAAAGAAAAACACTATCCTCACAAAAGAACAAATCCAACGTGCAAAGGCCATCTACAACAATTGGCAAAGTGCAGATACTTCCCTCTACCAAGATGTTCCCGAACTTTGCAAGTCTGTGAAAATTCGTCAATGGTTCGATGCTGATGGCAACGAAGGACTCAGCGTAGAACAAAAAGGTTGGGTTCTCACACCAAGCAAGTATATCGATTTCATTGACCACGATTTGGATATTGACTTCCCTGTTGAAATGGCACGTATTCAAACAGAAATGCGTGAAATTCTCACACGTGAAAAGCAATCTCAAAAGATGCTTGAAGATGCATTTAGAGGTATTGGCTATGGCATTGACTAAATACAAGATTGGGCAACTTATCGAAATAGTTGATGAGCGCAATTCTTATGGGTTGAAAAATTTCTACGGAATCAATATTAAAAAAGAGTTTATGCCTACTGTAGCCGATACGGAAGGTCTTGACGAAAGAAAATATAAAGTTGTTCGCAAAAACAGGTTCGTTTTTAGTGGCATGCAAACAGGACGTGACAAATGTATTAGAATCAGCATGTACATGAAAGATGAACCAATGATTGTGTCTCCTGCCTATACTACATTCGAGGTTGTTGCAACAGAGATAGTTAGCCCCACATATTTCTTTATGCTTTTCCTGTCTACAGAAATGGATAGACTTGGTTGGTTTTATAGCGATGGTAGCATACGTGCTAACCTGGATTGGGATAGATTTTGCGATATCGAACTTGAACTTCCAGACTTGGCTACGCAACAAAAATATGTTGATATCTACAAAGGTATGGTTGCAAATCAAGTAGCGTATGAACGTGGGTTGGAAGACTTGAAACTTGTCTGCGATGGATATATCGAAGATTTAAGAAGGAATCATCCTTGTGAGAAGATTGGACCATATATTGAAGAAGTTTCTACAAAGAATGAAAATGACCAATATGGCATTGAAAACATCAGGGGTGTTTCTATAGAAAAAGAGTTTATCTATACGAAAGCTGACCTTGAGGGTGTCTCTATAAAAGGATACAAAATGGTTGGAAGCAATTGTTTTGCATTTAATCCCAATACTGCTAGAATGGGGAATAAAATTTGTGTAGCATTAAACAAAAGTAGCGAAGTATATCTTGTCTCCGCTATTTATCCAGTATTCAAGGTTATTGATGAAACTAAATTGGTCCCAGAATATCTTATGATGTGGATTAAACGCAAAGAGTTTGATAGATATGCGAGATTCCATTCTTGGGGTTCAGCAAGAGAAACTTTTAACTATTGTGATATGGTTGATGTCGAAATTCCTATTCCACCGATAAAGGTTCAAAAATCAATTGTAAATATATATAACGCATATATTGAACGCAAACAAATCCACGAACAATTGAAACAACAAATAAAAAATCTCTGCCCAATTCTCATCAGAGGGGCAGTGGAAGAGGCAGCAAGAAACTAGGAGTTTGAAAATGGATTACATTTTTGAAAAAGGTATGTTTACTGAAGATGATTTGGAACAAGCTATCATCCAATTATTCAAGGATGAACACTACGACTATGTTCATGGTGATGATATCCACAGAAAATTGGAAGAGGTAATTATCGTAGATGATTTGCGCACCTTCATCAACAAAAAGTACGCTAACGAAAATCTGACTGCAGTGGAAATTAGCACTATCATCAACAGAGTTATTGATGTTGGTAGCGGAGCCACATTGTATACAAAAAGCAAAGAGGCTTTTTATCTCGTTACGGAAGGTTTTGACCTTGTTAGAGAAGACATCAACAAGGTGGGTTTGCATGTAGATTTTATTGATTTTGACAACCCAGACAATAACGTCTTTAAGGTTGTGAATCAATACACAGTAAAAGATAGCGCAACTAGAAGACCAGACTTGCTTGTGTTTGTAAATGGTATTCCTGTGTGCATCTGTGAGTTCAAATCTGCAATTAGAGAAGACGCGACCATTCATGATGCTTGGAAACAGGTGACAATTAGATATACTAGGGATATTGAAAGCCTAATGAAATATTGCTTTTTGGCGGTTATTAGTGATGGCGCAAACAACCGTCTCGGTAGCATCTTCACACCTTACGAGTTCTTTTATGCATGGAACAAGGTAAATGATACCGAAAAGGTTGCCAATGGCATTAGCTCGTTGCTGACATTGATTAAGGGGGCTTTTTCCAAGGAAAGACTGCTTGCCATTTTGCGTGACTTTGTTTACTACCCAGATATCGAAGGCAAAGAGCAAGAAATTGTTTGCAGATATCCACAATTTTTTGGCGCAAACAAAATGGTTGAAAATGTAAAGAAGCATTTGAAGCCACTTGGAGATGGTAAAGGCGGTACATATTTTGGTGCTACTGGCTGTGGTAAAACTTACACAATGCTGTTTATGACCAAGCTCCTAATGCAGCGCTATTCCAATGTATTCAATAACCCTACTATTCTTATCATCACCGATAGAGAAGATTTGAACAATCAAGCACGAGATGTTTTCGCTGGGGCAAAACGTTATCTCCACGATGATAATGTTAGGGTGTTTGAGTCCAGAGATGACTTGCAAAAAACCCTGTTAAACTCTGAGAGTGGTGGCGTGTATATTACTACAATCCAAAAATTCTGCGAAAGTACGGGGCTTCTTTCCGAAAGAAACAACATTATTTGTATCTCGGACGAAGCACACAGAACACAAATTGACAAGAAAGGCGATGTCAAGAAAACTGACTTGGGTATTATTGACTCGAAGAGTTTTGCTCAGTATTTGCGCATCAGTTTGCCCAATGCCACACGTGTAGGATTTACAGGCACACCAATTGACGAAACAATTGCGGTGTTTGGTGACATTGTTGATCAATACACAATGAAGGAAGCAAGCGACGATGGTATTACTGTCCGTATTGCCTACGAGCCACGTTTGGCCAGAGTTATTGTTTCCGAAGAGCAAGCAAAAGCCATTGAACAATACTACAAGCAATGCGAAGTTGAAGGTTCTAGCGAAGACCAAATAAGAGCAAGCAAAAAGGCCATGTCTAGCATTTCCGCTATCCTTGGCCACCCTGATGTTTTGAAGAAGCTTGCAAGGGATATTGTGACTCATTACGAGCAATTGTGTGCAGAAAAGCCCGAGGTGCTGCAAAAGGGTATGATTGTATGTCCAGACAGACCTTTGGCATATGCTTTGTATAAAGAGTTGATTGCCATTAGACCAGAGTGGGGTATTCCTAAAAAGTGCGAAAACGAATCCTTACTTACAAAAGCTGAACTGGATGAGTTAATGGACATCCCATTCCTCAATCTTGTTGCAACACAAGGTGCCGACGATCCAAAGCCACTGTTCAATTTGTGTGGCACAAAGGAGTCTCGCCACAGACTGGACAAGATGTTCAAAAACGACAAGTCTAACTTTAAGTTGGCAATTGTTGTAGACATGTGGATTACTGGTTTTGACGTACCTTCCCTTGCGGTTATGTATATCAACAAGCCACTTAAGAGACACACACTCATCCAAACCATTTCTCGTGTAAACAGAGTTTTTGAGGGCAAAGACAAAGGCTTGATTGTTGACTACATCGGCATCAAAACCAGCATGATGGAAGCAATCAAGATTTACGGAAGTCCACAAGAAAGCCCTGTTGATGAAATTAAACTTTCCATCGAAATTTTTAGAAATCATTTGTCTTTGATTTCTGACCTTATGCAAGAGTTCAATGCGACAAAGTTCTACACAGGCGAACCACTTGAAAGATTGCTTTGCTTGAATGCTGCTGCGGAATACGTGCAACTATACAAGGAAATGCAAGACAGGTTTATGCGCCTCACGAGAAAGCTGAGAGCAGCTTACAACATTTGTTTCCCTACTGGCGATTTGGGTGATGAGGAAATAAAGCAAGCACAATTCTTTTTGGCTATTCGCTCCATCATCTACAAGCAAACAAAAGGTGATGCGCCAGACACCGAGACCATGAACAAGGTCGTTGAAGAGATGGTTAAAAAGGCCCTTTCTTGCACTGGTGTGGAAAACATCATTGACGAAGACAAGAAGATTGACATCTTTAGCGAGAAGTTTTTGGATGAACTGAAAAAGGTTAAAATGCCTATTACAAAATTCAATGCTTTGCTAAAGTTGCTTAAACAAGCTATTTCCAACTACGGTAAAGTAAACAAGGTTAAAGCAATAGAGTTTAGCGAAATGCTTAAAGGTGTTGTTGAGAGATACAACAAACGAGATGCGCTTGTGTTTACAAGTGAAGTTATTGCGGATTTTGTCGAAGAGCTTTCTGGCGAGTTGATGAATATCCTAAAATTGCTCGAGATTGACCAAACATCCTTTGAAGCAATGGGCATCACCTTCGAGGAAAAAGCATTCTACGACATCTTGATCAAGGTAAGAGACACACACGGTTTCCCTTATGCTGAGGACAAATGTTTACTTCTTGCAAAGGAAATCAAAAAACTTGTTGACGACAAGGCACAATATGCCGACTGGTCTACAAAAGTAGATATCAAGAGCGAATTAGCGAGGGATTTAATTATTTTGCTGTGCAACTACAGCTACCCACCAGAATGGAATGTTGAAGTGTACGAAAAAGTACTAGAACAAGCAGAGAATTTTAGGAAGTATAGTTAATAATCCTGAGTTTCATCTATACATCTTTATGGATGTTCTAAATCGTGCAAGAATTAATTTCAATATTTTTAGGAGAATTTATGGATAATACTAGTTGGATCAAGTCGCAACTAAATAAAATTTTTTCAAGGCAAGTAACGAATGTAGACTTGCAAAATTTTGTAGCCGATAAGCTTAAAATATTTGGAGGCAAACTTTATAAGTATTATTCTTTTGCACCCGATGACGCTAATTATTCCATTCGTAATTTTGAAAATAACGTAATATACTTCTCTTTACCACAAAAATTTAATGACCCTTTTGATTGTGTTATGGGCATATCTTTAGATGAACTAACTCGTCAGTTTTTGGAAACTATATTACATAATGATTTAACAATAACAGATAAGAACGGCGATCTTGCAAAAGCGGCTGTTGAAGGATTGCTAACTGGAAATCCTATCGATACTGATGATCCTACCGTCAAGCTTATTGTTTTTCTACTAAAACAAAATGATTTTAGGGTTTTGGTCGAGCAAATTAAAGATGGACGTCAAGTTTCTCAAGAATCGATCCAAGCGGTTATCTTAAAACAATTTACAAAGCCCGAGTTTCTACAAGAATACTTCTCTTTAATTTCAAATCCTAACTCCACACTTGATTTAGGACAAGCTGTGATTGAGTCTAAAAGTACAGAAATTATTCAAAGAATATTCCAAGATCCAGATCTGCTTACCCTTTTTTGTCCTGATGACGAAGAATCTCGCCAAACCGTAAATATAATTGGGGAAATCTCTAGACAAGAAGGAATAATAGATAAAATTAAAGCGTTAGCAAAACTTCAAGGTACAGATTTACAGATAGATAGGGAGCTTGACGACATTAAAACAAAAATTACAGCAGCTATCCAAAGCATAAGAGACAAAATAAACGAGATGTTTGGCATTTCTTGTTTTGCTCAAAGAAACGATAATATATTGATGTGGTCTCACTATGCAAACAAACACACCGGATTTTGTGTGGAATACGACCTATCTAAACTAAAATCACAAGAAGCACTATTGATGCTTTACCCCGTTATTTACTCAAATAAAAGACCGTTGCTCCCATTATCAATGTTTGATTTTTCAGACATAAAGAATGTTAAGGTTGTTGAGGGAGCGTTGCCTTATGCAGAAATTGTTGAATCACTACTTACCAAAAGTGATATTTGGGGTTACGAAGAAGAATGGAGGATTATACACACCTTAAATAATCTTGACGATCAAAAGCTCTACGAAGACATTATTACAGGAGTATATTTAGGTGCAAATATTAGTACCGATGATGAGAAGCTAATAATTGAAAAGGCTACCGCAAAGGGCGTCGCTATTAAGAAAATGCGACTATTGGAAGATCGGTATGAGTTAGAGACTGTTGACTCGTAAAGAAGCATACAATTAACCTTATTTATACACACCCACTCTATGCAAATATTAAACAATGTAGCGATAGTATTGATGGGCGATACTCGCAAAAATGGCATGGTTCAACCACTTGCATTTGAAACTATGCGTATTTGAACTTGCAAGTTTCAAAGCAAAAGAGATAATTATAAAAGAACGACGCAATTGCAAAGCAACAGGCTTTTGGGAAACAAATAGAGTAAAATACAACTTTTTGCTACTTGCTCACGAATATCTGTTTGTGCTTAAGAAAGGGTACTAATTTGCTAAAAAGTAATTAATCTATGGAGAAAAACATGGCTGGTATTCCAAAATTTAGTGGATTTATTAATAGCGTTTTCGCAGAGAAAGACCGCTATTCCTTTTATTTTGATGGTAAAAAACTAAATCTTAACTTACTCGATCATTCTGGTTTAATGATTGGTCAAGATAAGCAAGAACCATTTTTACTCGCTAATCATTCTGCTGGAGGGGCGATTGGCCTTTACAGATGTGTTTGTAGTAATAATCCGTTTGATGATACTGCGACAATATTTCCATCAATGATATATATGCCCAGAAACATAAACTCTTTGGAAAAGAAATTTGACCGGTTGCTTTTTAAGGGAAAAATCGTTAATCAACTATTCCCACCAACTCAAAAGGTTGAATATGACAGCGCAAGAGATTTTCGCAAAGAGTTTGATGGCTCCAAAATGATCACATTAAAGTCATTTGATGCCACGGATGTGAGTTTCACAGCAACAATAAATGGAGATTTATTGAATTGTAGATTTGGTATTTATTGGCCTGGCTCAATTAATCAGAAGGATGATAATTTGGGCGAATTGATATCGTATTTCGAAATTAGTTTTACTGAGCAGAAACATATCGAGGAAATTTTACCTTTATATTTTGCTGTACGTAAGTTTTTCCAATTTTTAGCAAAGCGACAAGATGTTTATTTTGATGAAATACAGGTTAGTAGAAAAAATGAAAAAGGCAAATTTGAACAAATAGGTTATTTTTTCGATAATACCGCCGAACTCAGCGACATAAAAATCAAATCCACTGTAATAAGCTTGCTTCCTCATATAGGCTCATTATTCTCAAAGATTGTGGAAAATAAATTAAATTATAATTTTATTGCAAAAAATAGCTTTGAGGCAAAATATATAACACCGGAAGGATACCTTAAAGTATGCGGGGCGTTTGAGCATAATTATGAGCACATTTTTACCGAGTCGGCTGAATCGGATACTTACAAACTTGAAACGATAGATTTTATCAAACGAATTCTAGATGAAAAGTTTGAGACAGAAGCGTTATCAAAAAAGTATAAAAGGTATTACTCCCACATAATCGATGTGCTTAATAAAGATGTTAATTCCGTAGAAACGCAATATAATAGGTGCTTAAAATATTACAAGTCGACAATAAGAGAATATTTAGACAAAATAATGACTAAATACTCATTAACCAAAGAAACAACTTTGGGGGAAGCGTTCGCAAGTTTTAGAAATGATGATGCCCATGGAGACTTAATCAAGTTTACCCCTACGTCTGCATGCTCCTATTTAATTTGTCTTGTCCTGATTGAATGTATGATTTTGCAAGAGGCAGGTTATTCCTTAAAAGAAATTGGTACCATCATAAAGGAAAGGTACATTTATTAGTCTAGTTACATATGCTTAATCGCTTTATTATCTAATCTGGGCGGGATACACAAACCTCAATAATTCCATCTTTAGGGTGGGATAAAATCGGCACCCCAAAAGTGGTGGTTTAGATGTGTAGCTCTCCGCCAATGTCGTTCGCATTCTAAAATGCGGACGACATATTTTTGTATTAAGGGTATTGCAGGAATTATTGTTCCCACTCAAGTAATTGAGGCACCACCACCTACCAATTGGATGACGCAAAAACGAGATAAATACGAAAACTTTACGAAATAAAAAGCAGTACACATATGGTGCACTGCTTTTTATGTTTTTGGGGTTTGTAAACATTTACCACACGTATAGCGACATATTAGCAATATGTAACGCTTACAGGTTCCACAGTTACTCTACTTGCCTGATTAGCTAATCTTTCCATCTCAACATCCATGCAAGGTACACAAAAATTGATACTAAACCGAGAGTCAACAGGCCTATCGCACAAGCTGCTACAACATAACACCATTCGTTAGGGATGGGAATAACGCTGAGCGCAAATGGAAGAACAACATTAAATATTGTAAAAAGAGCAAAAATAATAAAGCCTAGCCTCAATCCCTTAGGTCTTTTGAGCGCATTCAACTCTGTTTCATAATGATGTTGTTCAATATCTAATGTAATCAGCTGTGTATTTGCGGTCAATATATTTTCTCTTGCTCTTTTGCACAATTCATCGCAAGTATCATACTTTTCGTTCTCTAATAATTCAGGGAAAATCCAATGAGCATACATTTTGCAAAATTCCAAAGCAATCATCTCCAATTTTACGCATTAATTCAACGGGAATCATCAAATCGTTGATGTCGCACTCTTCCTTTTGGATTAGATCATCGAATTTTGCTTTGTAATATCTCGCTTTTTTCCAGTAAGGCAGCAAATCATCATACTCTATATAATTAGGTTCATCCTCATTGTAAATGTCGACTAACTCGCATTCAGACTCAAATGCATCCGCATTTTCTTGAATATAGCAAAGTGAATATCTCTCATTTATTAGGGACTTATCCTTGTTAAGTTGTTTAGTAATTGCATCCTTTTTGTAATTTATTTCGGATAATTTGTTTTTATAGGATGCCCTTTCCTGATTGAGTGATATTATCTTTGTTGCTATGCAACCTCCCAAAATGGCGATAAAGCTTGCCGAAGCCGATGAAATTGCCTGCAATAAAGAAGATATTTCGTTAATCACTTATCACACTCCTTTGTATATTTCTGTTCAATACTGAAGTATCTAATTTCCGTCATGCCGCATTTGCGTTGATTTGTTCAATAACCTTTTTGATGCCGAGCCAGATGGAGACGTTTTTGAATATTTCCACAATACTGCCTCTATCTGTAAATGGAGCTTCTTGAAGTACTGACATATCTTTCATCACACCATTGTGTACAATATACTCGATGATTTGATTTACAAAATAAATTTGATCGGCATCAAGATTGACATCATTCAAAAAGTTTGCAAAAGCTGCTTTTGCTGCAGACATATCCAGTCCAACAATTTCGCGAACGAACTCTCCAAGGGGCTTTTCTCCATACTCGGCTTCGTAGTCCTTTCGGCTACCAATCTTGCCCCACAAAATACTTTCAAGTTCTTGAACATCTTCGTCATTTAGTGGAACGTTCGTCTTTAACTTTGCAATTGCAGGCATGTCTTGATGTTGACGAATATAAAACTCGGCTTTTGCCTTGTAGTTTTTGAGATCATCGCTTTCCAGTTGCGACTCGTTCCACTCGATTGACAAAATCTCATCGGTGAAGTTTGTTGTGTATTCCACGCCAACAGACGTGATGTATTTGATTAAATTACGAAGATTTTCACGAATGTGCTCAAACTCGTTAATGCCGGCATTGTCCAAGTAGTCTGTGTGCAAAATCTTGTTAATAAGTTCCGATTGCACCATTATTTCTGGGATATTTGCAACGCTAGCAATTCCTTTGACTCTTTTTATCAAATCGGCACGAGCGCGGGGATACTTTTTACCAGCAAGATATGCAAGCTCGATGCCATACATCAATGCATCAAATCTGACCGCAGACGCATCATCTTGATCGGGAGTTATCAACGGCGCAAGTTCCTCTGCCATAAGCAAAGTATCCTCGTAAGTTAGCGCATTGTAACTGTTTGGATCAGAAAATTGTTCCACATAGCGCAAGTGCTGACGTACGGCAAAATTGCTTCTGTTTAGCTCTTGAACTTTGCGAATCATATCTCCAACAAGTGCCTTGCGGAAGGCAATTAATTCTTCCGTTTGGTAAACAAGGTCTTGCAACTTAAACGCAATTTGTGCTTTCAAACGGAAAATTGCCCCTTGCAATGCAATTTGGTTTGCCGTAGGTTTGCCTTGATTCATGCGGAAAAACTCAAAGTTGCCACAAAAATCAAAGATGTAGAACTTGTCCTTGTCTTTTCCGTCCATCAGTCCATCACAACGGCGGGTTCCACGACCAATCATTTGCCAGAATTTGGCCTTGCTCATAACCTTTTTGAAGAAAACCAGGTTCAAAACTTCCGGCACGTCAATACCTGTATCCAACATGTCAACAGAAATGGCAATTTGTGGAAGTTTTTTAGGATCGGAAAACTCATCAATGGCACTTTGCGCATAGGTCATATAGTTGTCGATAACCTTGGTATAGCCCGGCAAATGTGGATACTCTTTGCCGAAAATTTCGTGAATTTTTTCGGCATGGTCGTGGTTTTTGGCGAAAATAATGGTTTTGCCAAGCTTTTCGCCATAGTCGATTTTTAGACCATCTTGCATCAAAACGTGCAAAACTTGGCGGATTGTGTCCTCGTTGAACACCCAATCGTTAAGTGCAGAGGATGCTATGCTTTGTGGCAGTTCACCATTTTCATTTTCGAAAGTGTTTTCGTACGCTTGCTTGTCTTCGTCGGAAAGATCGTCGTACACAATGCCTTGTTCAATAAACTTCAACTTGCTTTCGACAGACACAAAATCTACCAAAAAGCCATCGGTAACGGCTTGTGCAAGCTCGTAGCCATAGGTTGGCACACCATTTTCCAGCTCAAAAATCTCGTAAGTGTTCTTATCAATTTCGTCCTTTGGTGTTGCTGTAAGACCAACCAATGGAGCATCGAAATAGGTAAAAATATCCTTGTATTTGTTGTAGATAGAACGGTGCGCCTCGTCCACAATAACAAGATCAAAGTGACCTACCGTAAACAGTTTCTTTTCGTTTTCGTCCTTGACGGTATCAATACAATTCATCATTGTTTGGTAGGTGGAAAATACACAACGTGCATCAAAATTGCCCTTGTCCTCGCAAAGATTGGTTACCGAAAGATCGGGCAACATGTTTACAAACGCACGCTTTGCTTGCAACACAAGCGAATTGCGGTCAGCAAGGAACAAAATGTTTTTTACCCAGCCATGATCTAACAAAACTTTGCAAAGTGCAATTACTGTACGTGTTTTGCCGGAGCCGGTTGCCATAACAAGCAATGCTTTGCGACGATTCTTTTTGTCAAAAGACTCGCATACGGCCTTGATAGCCCCTTCTTGGTAGTAACGGCCGGCAATATGCTTGTCCACCATCACATTTTTCAGACTGGTGCGCATAGCACGCAAGTTGAACAACTTTTCCAAGTCACGTTTGGAGTACACCGAGGCAACCTTGCGCTCGGGGTGATACTTGTCATCCCAAATGCGTGTTTCAAAGCCATTGGAAAGGAATATGATAGGTCTGCGACCATACTTCTTTTCCAAAAGGTCAGCATACAACTTTGCTTGTTGTCTGCCCTTGGCAACATCCACACAGGTGCGCTTTGCTTCCAACACGGCCAATGGTCTGTGGGCATCGTCAAACAATACGTAGTCGGCAAAACCAACTCCACCTGCATTGGGCATTCCGTAGAGTTCCACTTCGTTGAGCCAATCCTTGCCCTCTACCCAACCAGCATCTTGAAGCATAAAATCAATGTAGACTTTGCGAGTTTTGAACTCGGAAAGCTCCAATGGCTTGGGTACGTAAGTTTGTTGTTGCTCTGCACGGCGTGCGGTAAGCTCCGATTGCAACTGCTTGTTTTCGGCAATAAGCTTGTTGATATCAATATCCACATCGGGCACAAATGCAAGCGCTTCGTCCACGGTGAGCTCCAACAACGACTTGTCAAAATGTTGCTCAACATAGTCGGGAGCGTAGAAATATGCCACGCAATCCAAAAAGACAAACAAGTTTTCCAAACAAAGCTCTGCTTGCTCCTTGACAATCTTTTTGTTGCCATGGGCAGCATTGTTGCCCACCTTGCGAATAAAATCTATTCTGCGCCAAATGTCTTCCCCAATGATATCTCGAAAACTTTCCTCACTCATCAAGCTGACAAGGTTATATTGGTATGGCATTTGCAACTCGGCATCAACGGAGTACATCCACTTGATGGCAAACTCCATCGCCCTGCGACAATTGATTGCGCAGGCATCCACATCGATATGTAGTAGTTTTTCCGCCGAAATGGCCACATCTGCAAAAGATGCAAACCTTGGCGTCTTTTTCAAAAAATCAAAGTTGGTCATATTCCAAAATTCCTTATTACAATAGGATCTCTTTTAACTCTCCGAGAAGATCCGATACATCCTTCATCATAGGTGGTATTGTTTTTGCTCTTGCGACAAGATCATTTTCTGCAAATGTTTGCATTCTAAACTCGTTAAGAACCTTATTTTGTTCTCTCAAGACTGCAATTTCTTCTAATTTTGTATTAAATAACATCAGTATTTCCAATAAAATATCAAATCGCTCCTTAAAAGACTCCATTATTGCGCAAATTTTTATGCACTCTTTTGAAGTTAACAAATCTTTATGTTTTAGAATATCTATAATATCTTTTTTGTATCGCGTTAGTTCATCTGCATATTTTGTAAAATAAGCAGTCCAAGATACCATCATATCATCTACTAACAATGATGCAAGATGATAATCATTTTTCTCAATTGAAACATTGCATAACTTAACGGAAAGGTCGACAAAAATCCACAAAATACATGCATTAGTTTCCTTAAACTCAAGATCTCTGATCTTTTTGGATATCTGAAAAAATGCCAATTTTTCTTCTTCATTATTTGGATTGCTTATTATAGACAATGTCAACTGGGATAATTCATTCCAAAAGCCACTGTAGTTAGTTGACAAGATTTCTGAAAATTTTTCCGACTCGCCACTTTTTAGAAAAGGTTTAATCTCTGTGTAAGAGTTTTGCTCAGTGTGTTTGTCTGCAATGATATCAAAGTAAAGACTCATTACATTTTTTACATATATGTCGCTTGGTGTTCGATTATATTTGCGCAAAGTCAACAAAATTAACAACAAAATTTCGATAACCATTACTAACGAATGTCCTATCATTTCGCCATAGTTCGATGAAAAATATGCTAATAGCCAAAAAAGAAAATCAAATAGAACTTTCCGCCATAAAACATCTTCGAAGTCCAAAAAATGCAGTCCTTTCTTGTGTATAGAAATCAAGGTTGAACCTGCAAAGCACTTGGAATACTTTTGAACTTTAGATATATGTAATGGTAAATAAACTCCAAACATAGCAACAGGAAATGCAATCATTGCAACAGCCCAATTCTCACTGCCATTAGGCACAAGCTTCAATAAATAAGCACTACCAAAGTAAATTGCGAATATAACTCCCAAAGCAAAAACAGCAAACAAAACGATTAGGCTGATGTTACCAATTTTGCGTTTTGATTTTACCTTAGATCGTCTGAGTTGACGACTCCATTTATTTACTTTTTTAAGTAGTTTTCTGCGTGTCATAAATATCCTTATTTGAATTATTAAGTATTATCCAAAATATTTTTGCATTAGTGATTTTTTGAGTGTTTCGAGTTGTTCGAGTGATTGTTGAATTGCCAATTTCGATTTATCGGTCTGTTCAACAAAGGCTGCGAACTGGCTTTGAAAATTTAAGGAAGGGCAAATAATCTGCAATTTTTTCACTTGATTTAAATATATGCCTTTTTGTGCCGCCCCTCTTGCTTCATTTATAATTTTGTCAGATATACTATCCAACATATATTTTAGAAAAATTGAATTAACTTTATCTCTGTTGGGGTGAATGACACATACACTTCTTTGGCAAGTAATATTTAAATCGTCTTTTACAACTGCAGACCTACCTATAGCACCAACAATAGTTAATAATACATCACCAAGCATTATAGCAGTTCGCCTATTTTCATTCTCAAAATCACTATCGCTCAAATATCTAACATCTTTGTAGTCAATGATATTGTCGTGGATGTTTTGCGAACTAATCATATAATTTTGTGATTTTTCAACACCTGATGGTGGGTTATGACTTCCGTCTGTTATTTTTAGGCAAATATCCTGCAGTTCCAACTTATTTTCGCATTCGTCTATATTTCCAAACAGTTCGATAAATCGGGATTTGACGAGTTGGTCGAGTTTTACAAGTTGCTCTTTGCGCTTAGCTATCAATGCTGTAACTTTGTCCAGCTTGTCTGCAATTACTTTTTGTTCATTCTTTCCAGGTAAATAAAATGGAAGCGCGTCAAATATTGGTTTTGTCAGATGTTTCATAGTTGCTCCATGTGCAGCATTTGAAGACTTTTCCAATATACTTTCAACCTGGTAGACAAAAAATCTTTTATCTATTTCCACCTTATCAAATACAACCTTAAAAATATGTTGATTCAGAACAGCCGTATCACCTTGCCAGATATAGACACCCAAACTTGCAGACCAAGAAATCAAAACGTCTCCCTTTTGAACCTCATACTTTTTTAAATACTGACCTTGAAACTTATTTACTTGATAAGAATTTCCCGTCAAGTCTTGTATGCGTATTATTGGAGTGCCTTCATTAGACCAATCACTTGGCTTAAATGCGTAGCCATTTATATATGTGGCAACATCGCCTAATTTAACTTTTATCATATTTCACCTTATAGTACAAATAAACCTAATGTAAAAAGAGCAATCAATGCAAGTGCACCAGCAATCAAAACACCATAGGCAAACCTAAGCAATCTGCGCTTGTATCTATACTCGTTGATTTTTGATTTTAGCAAAGAAACCTGCAATTTTTGCTCTAAATTAAGTTCGCCACCCAAATACTTTTGTAATTTTTCATCAAACTGTTGACTTGTAAGATTCAAATAGGACTTGATGTTAGAGGGATGGAACTCGGACATTTTCGACTTGCGTTTTTTGTTTTGTTTTTCATCTAAATTTTGCTTGGTTTCTGCATAAATTGCATTTGGAAAACTCGCAAATAGCAATGAAACAAATGATGCCAATAAACACACTGTAGCAATTATGGCCAACCATAAAACGTTTTCTGTTTCGAACTTTTCCATGAAAAAGAAAGCAATCAGTGATGTGGTAATGGTTAGAATTAGGGGTAAGCCCGTTTTGCAAGCTTGCAATTTTTCTTCGATAAGTTGGAGCATGGAATCCAACACAAGCTTGATATAGTTTTTATCTTTTTGTTCGTTAGCCATTTTGTTCTCCTATGTAAGTCGTAAGTTTGTTATTGGAGCAAATCGCCCAATTCTTTCAACCCAGCGGTAATTTCTGCTTCGAGTTGGTTTAGGTCTGCCAAGATTTCCGCAGTTGAGGGGTACTGCACTGCTACGTACTCGGTCTTTTTGTACTTGTTAATGGAGAGGTCGTATCCGTTATCCACAATTTCTTGCTTGGGAACAAAAAAGCTTTGCTCGGTGCGAGTGCGAGTTTGCTCGGCAGTAAGATTGTGGAAACGAGTTACGATATCGGGAATGTCGTTTTCGGCAATGGGGGTGCGTTTGTCATCAAGGCTGAAGCCATCGGCTTTCATGTCGTAGAACCAAACATTGTCGGTGCCACCGTGACCGGTTTTGGTGAACACAAGGATTGCCGTGGAAACACCTGCATAGGGTTTGAACACGCCACTTGGCATGCTGATTACTGCTTGCAAGCGGTTGTTTTCGATGATTTCCTTGCGGATGGCTTTGTGGGCTGTGGATGAGCCAAAAAGTACGCCATCGGGTACGATAACTGCACATCTGCCACCGGTGCGCAACATGCGCAACATCAATGCAAGGAACAACAGTTCTGTCTTTTTGGTTTTGCAAACCTTGAGCAGATCGGTGGAAACTGTGTCGTAGTCCAAACTGCCCTTGAATGGTGGGTTTGCGAGGATGAGGGAGTATTTTTCCTTGTCGGGGTTTTGGTCGGACAAGCTATCGCGGTACTCGATGTAGGGATTATCCACGCCGTGAGTCATCATGTTCATTGCGCCGATACGAAGCATGGTACGGTCCATATCGTAGCCGTGGAACATACCGTTCATGTAGTGGGCTTTCTTTTGACGGTTGAAGAAAATCTCTTCCTTGCGAGTTTCCTTGAGGTAGTCGCTTGTGGCAACAAGGAAACCACTTGTTCCGCAAGCTGGGTCGCAGATGACGTCGTCCGCTTGTGGGTCCATCATTTCCACCATCATGCGAATGATGTGACGAGGTGTGCGGAATTGGCCGTTCAAGCCGGATTGTGCGATTTTAGAAAGCAAGTATTCGTACACATCACCGCGAATATCGCTATCTTTGATTTGCGCCATTTGAGCGTAGATATCGTCCAAAATGGTGACGATTTTGTCCAAAAGCAATGGCGTTGGAATTTTAAAAATGGCATCATCCATGTATTTGGAATATGCACTATCCTTGTCGTCGTGGAGGTTTTTGATAAATGGGAAAACCCACTCTTGCACCGTGGAGTACATTTTGCCAGCGGGGAAATCGTGGAAAACGGACCACTTGAGCTGGTTTCCATCGATTTCGCGCTCGCCGACTTTTACTTTGTCGGCAAAGATGCTTTTGTGAGAGAGGCCAAGCATAACGGCTTCCTTTGCTCGAAGGTTATCGGTATCATCAAGGTCACGGATAAACATCAAGTATGTGATTTGCTCAATAACATCCAAAGGGTTGACAAGTCCGCCTGCAGCAAACACATCCCAAAGTCCGTCGATTCTGTTTTTCAATTCGCCTGTGATCATATTTTAGTTCTCCTTTCCGTGATTCCACGTATATTTAGTGTATCTTCCACCACCAATTTTGATAATATCGCCATTTGTTACCAGTTCATTTAGTGCACGTTGCACTGTTATTTGGCTGATATCTGGGCATTTGTTCATGATTTCTGTTTTTGTGATTGTGCCGATTGTTTCTTGGATAATTTTACTGATTCGTGCAGGTTTAGACAGATTGTTAACAGCAAAGTCTTTTATCCTAAACGAAAACTCGCGATATGCCGCAACAATTACTCCCAATGTGTATTCCACAAAGGGGATGTAATCGTTTTCATCTTCGTGCCAACCAATTGAGCTGTGTTGCAATGCCTCGTAGTAGGTTTCTTTTGTTTGTTCAATCAATTTTTCGATACTGATGTACTTGCCAACAATATATCCTGCACGATACAAAAGTAACAGCGTGAGTAAACGACTCATTCGACCGTTACCGTCATTGAAAGGGTGAATACACAGGAAGTCCAAAACAAACATAGGAATTATGAGTAATGGATCTACATCTGCATTCTTTTGTATTTCATCAAAAGCCAAACATAGTGCTTCCATTGCGGGGGCAGTTTCCCAAGCTGGGACTGGTTGAAAACGGACGAATCTGTTACCCTGAGTATCTTCTTCTGCAATTACATTATCTGCATTTTTGTATGTTCCGCCTATGCTTTTGCCGCTAAATTTGTAAAGATCTCGGTGCAATTGTAATAGCATTGACGGTTTAACTGGGATGAAATCGTGATTTTCGTGAATAGTTGCAAGAACATCACGATAGCCAGCAAGCTCTTGCTCATTTCGTGTTCGAGGGGTAGCCTTGTTTGCAATAATCTTTTTTAAGCGCTCCCCTGTTGTATAGATGCCTTCAATTTTATTGGATGCTTCTGTACTTTGAATTTTAGCAATTTCCACAAGTTGGGTCAAAATGTCTGCCTTCGCTTGAATGAACAACGCTTGCTCCCCTTTAAATTCGTGAATTTGTGTAAGCAATGAAACGATATTGGGTGTAAATAACTTTTGCCACTTGTTCTGGAATGTGTAGTTTTTCATAGATTCCTCGAAAATAATTATAGATTGTATATATTATACTTTCATTTTTATCTTTTGTCAATACCAATTTAATCATTGTTTGCATAATGATTAAATTAAACCTATACTCGATTGCGACACGCACATTATTACTCAAATAAAATCAGCTGATATCAGCCACTGGTGTGCATACTCAATTTGTCTCCAAGTGCTAAAACAAGGATAAATATACCTATTATATCTACAGAGATCACTTGCAATCTAAACTCTTACATTACCCTGAAAATCAATACAAAAATTAAATTGAAATACTAATATCAATGTGCGCTCGAAAAAATATAGTATGTTTTGCAGATGGTTTAGTTAACTATCTGTTACAATGAAAAATGATTGCGATATTCGACGTACCTCTTGCGTCATTTTGTATTACGTCGACTCTGCCAATAGTAACCTAATCTAAACACATTGTTGAGTTAGGTTATATTTTAATTCAAGCTCTCATTTGAAATCTTTTTGCTTATTTAAATAGCGCCAAGTGCATATACAGGTTATACCTAACGCTCAAATGACATTTTCAAAATTGTTCTCATTTATATTTTGGTGCAAAAGCTTGGATGTCTTCTTAAAAGTTTTTATGTGCAACATCTTGAAATTTTGTTGGAGTGTGGTACAATAATGTTGGAGGATGCAAAAATGAAAGTGGACATTGTACAAGCTAGCGCAGAAATGTGCCAAGAAATCGCCCAAGTCAAAAAGCAAGTGTGGGAAAGCACTTACAGGGGCATTTACCCCAGTAGCAAGTTGGATAACTACAACGTCCAAAATGAGGCGCAAAAGTTTTTGAACATGGTGCTTAGCCCCAACATCCATTTGTACGTTGCACAAGTGGAAGGCAAAATTGTTGGATACATGGCCTTTGGACAATCGCCAAGGCGCAACGAGGTGCTAACAAACGAGTTGGTGTTGCTATCGGTGCTGAGGACTCACCAAGGATTGGGCATCGGTAAGCAGTTGTTTGACCTTGCAAAGTGTCGCATCAATCAAGCTGGGCACGACCACTTTGTTGTGTGTTGCAACAAATACAACAAAGGCGCGCAGGCCTTTTACCAAAAGATGGGTTGCCAAGTTGCTAGCATCGATGATGACAACGCCGACAAATCCATCCCGCAAGTAAACTTTGTGTACCGCTACTGATAAAATTGAATAACAAAATATGTTAGCGGGACTTTTGATTGCAAGTTGTAGACAATAGCACTAAAGTACACTCATTTTGTGCTCAAAAAAATGACACATACAAGTAAAAACACTACAAAAAAACAGCACACGTGTCGCAAATTTTCGGCAAAAGTGCCACAAGGTTACTAAAAATTCACAAGCAAATGTACAAGTAAATTTTCCTTTCAAATTAAAAATTCACCAGTATGTCTGGTGGATTTTTTGTTGCAAAATGAGTGTGTGCTTGTGTGCAATTTGTATCACAAAAGACGCCATTGAACCTTGATTTGAATGTGCTTCAAAAGATAAATGTTGCCATAAAACGCCGGGCAATATTGCTAAATTAAATGCAGGTTTTGGGGTAAAAATAGATGTGTTTTAGAGCGAAATTTTGTATATTTGTGGCAAAAATCGCCGATACGTGGTGTTTTTTTGCATTAAAAAGCCAAGTCGAATTGACTTGGCTTTTTTTGTTTTGATGAGTTGCAAAATTGCAATTTTAGCGTTACTTACAACACCAATCAGTTGACGTTTACGCTACCTTACCCTTGCGTTTTTTGATTTCGCGGATGACCAAAATGGTGATAAGTACAATCAAACCAAGGCCACCAACGGATAGACCAATAATCAAGATTGGGGATACGTAATTTTCATCCTTTGCTTGACAGTGAACGCACTTGCCGTGTTTGTACTCGTGGTCGAGTTTTTCCACTACTTGTTGAGCAACAAATACTTCGCCACAAGTTTCGCAATGAGAACCTTCGGTAAGACCTGTTGCTGTGCATGTTGCATCAACTGCTGTGTCCACAACAACGTTGTGTGGTACAGTTGGAGTCACTTGTTGAGCAACAAGTACTTCGCCACAAGATTCGCAATGCTTACCTTCTGTCAAACCTGTTGTTGTACATGTTGATTGAACTACTTTATCAACCACTACGTCGTGATCAAGTTTGCTGTTTTCAATTTCGCGTGTTACGTGTTCGCCACAAGTTAGACACTCGGCTGTTTCGGTACCATTTGCTGTGCATGTTGCATCGTTATTTGGTACGTAGTCGGTTAGGTCGTGTCCAAGTGCTGGGATTGTTTGTCTGTTAGCAAGAGTCTCGCCACATACGGAGCACTCGATAAGTGCACTGTAACCTGGTGTTGTGCAAGTAGCATCGCTGCCTGGGTAAACAACTTCGGTATGACCTTTAGCCTTGATTGTTTGTTGAGCTACAAGTACTTCGCCACAAACTTCGCAATGGCTACCTTGTGTTTTACCACTTGTTGTGCAAGTTGCGGAAACTGCTTTGTCGATAACTTCGGTATGAGGAAGTTTTTCAACTACTGTTTGAGGTACAAGTACTTCGCCACAAACTTCGCAGTGTTTACCTTCGGTAAGACCGGTTTGTGTACATGTTGAAGCTACTGCATCATCCACTACTACCTTGTGACCAAGTGGATCGATTGTCTCTTGAGGTGTGAAGATTTCCTTACATACAGAGCAATGTTTGCCTTCGGTAAGACCAGTTGTTGTACATGTTGGAGCAACCGCTTCGTCTGTTACTACCTTGTGACCAAGTGCTGGAATAACTTGTGGAGCAACGTAAACTTCGCCACAGTTGGAGCAATGTGAGCCTTCGGTGCGACCGGCGCTTTCGCAAGTTGGGTTGTATGCACTGTCAACAACTACGTTGTGACCGCGAGCTGGAATAACCTCTTGTTTTACAAGCACTTCGTTGCATACGGAGCAATGCTTACCTTGTGTGAGACCGGTGCTTTCGCAACCAGCAACAACTCCCGAATCAATTACTTCGCGGTGACCAAGTGCATTGACTGTTACTGTCTTGCGACTGAGTTCTTCGTTGCATACAGTACAGTAAACTACGGAGTCGTAGGAGCCAGCTGTTGTGCAAGTTGCATCAACAACATTTTCCTTGACGCTTGCGTCTTCCTTGTGACCGCGTGCATCGATAATTTCTTGTTTTACAAGTACTTGGTTACATACGGAGCAATGCTTACCTTCCGTCAAACCTGTTGTTGTACATGTTGGAACTACAAATGCATCAACTACTGCTGTGTGACCAAGTGGATCGGTTACCATAATTGTGCGACTGAGTTCTTCGTCACAAACTGTACAGTAAACAACACTATCGTAGAAACCATTTGCGATACAATTTGCATCGATTACGTTTTCGATAACTGCTACACCCTTTGTATGACCGAGTGCGCTGTTTGCTTCGGTGCGAGTGTTTGTTACATCGCAACGATCGCATTTTGCGGTTTCAGTGCCATCGGTTGTGCATGTTGCATTGTTGTTGGATACGTAGTTTGTAAAGCTATGACCAAGTGCATCTACTACTTGTTGAGCTACAAGAATTTCGTTGCATACGGAGCAATGTTTGCCTTCGGTCCAACCTGTTGTTGTGCATGTTGCAGAAACTGCTTTGTCAACAACTTCGGTGTGACCAAGAGCATTCACTACAACTGCTACTCTGCTGAGTTCTTCGTTGCATACAGTACAGTAAACTACGGAGTCGTAAGAACCATTGTTTGTGCAAGTTGGAGCAACGTTGTTTTCCACAACGGCTGTACCTTCGGTATGACCGAGTGCATCTACAACTTGTTGAGCTACAAGAACTTCGTTGCATACGGAGCAATGCTTGCCTTCTGTCAAACCTGTTGTTGTGCAAGTTGGAGCTACGGCTTTGTCGATTACTTCTTTGTGACCGAGAGCATCCACTGTGATTGTGTCACGACGGATTTCTTCGTCACAAACTGTACAGTAAACCACGTTATCGTAGAAACCTGCCACAGTACATGTTGGAGCTGTGTTGTTTTCCACAACAACTGCACCTTCGGTGTGACCGAGTGCATCCACTACCGCTGTTGTACGGCTGAGTTGCTTGTCGCAATCTACACAGTAAACTACATTTTGGTAAGAACCGTTTGTTGTACATGTTGGAGCTACGTCGTTTTCTACCACTGTTGCGCCTTCGGTATGACCAAGTGCATCAACAACGATTGTTTCGCGGTAGAGCTCGATATCACAAATTGTACAGTAAGTTACTTTGTCGTAGGAACCGGCGTGTTCGCAATCGGCGTCTACGTGATTTTCGGTAACTTCTGGAGCCCAAATGTGAGCAATTCTGCTAACGGTGATTGTTTCGCGACTGAGTTCTGCACGACATACAGAGCAGTATACTACGTTATCGAAGGAACCAAGGGATACACAGGTTGGGTCGATGTTGTTTTCGACAACCATTTCGCCTGGTGTGTGGTGTGTTAGGTCAACTTCGATAGTTTCGCGACTAAGTTCTTTGTCGCACTCAGTACAGTAGACTACCTTGTCGTAAGAACCGTTAACGATACATGTTGGGTTGATGATGTTTTCGATAACAACTTGACCAGCGTTATGTCCAAGAGGAGCTGTGATTACTGTTTCGCGGTGGAGTTCCAAACCACATTCGGTACAGTTTTGAACAAGTTCGTAGGAACCAGATTCTGTACACTTAGCATCCACTACATTTACAATGTTCATTGCGCCTGGAGTGTGTGCAATTGTTGGAGTTTCTACCTTAGTTCTGCTTACTTCCACATGGCATACAGAGCAGTATACTACGGAGTCGTAAGAACCACGTGTTGTGCATGTTGCATCAACGATGTTTTCTTGAACGGGGCTACTCTTAGAGTGACCAAGTGCTGGGATTTGTTGTTGCAATACAATGCTATATCCACAAACGGAACAATGTGTGCCCGCTGTGAGACCAGTTGTTGTACATGTTGGAGCTACTGCTTCATCGGCTACTGGAGTGTGACCGAGAGGATCCTTAACTTTGATTTGGTAACGGTCGCAGTTGTCGCAATCTCGACGATCTGCACCCTTCTTGTTACAGGTTGGAGCGAAAATTTCTACCCAAGCGCCATAACTGT
Organism: Candidatus Fimimonas sp.; assembly: GCA_045644945.1. GTDB lineage: Bacteria > Bacillota > Clostridia > Christensenellales > CAG-314 > Fimimonas. The sequence goes on from JAZRHU010000053.1 coordinate 47,302, forward strand.
GACCAGTTGCTGAGATGGAAACAGTTTCTCTGCTGAGTTGTGTGTTACATACGGTACAGTAGATTACGTTATCGTAAGAACCTGTTGTTGTACATGTTGGAGCGATTTCGTCTTCTACTACTACGGAGCCAGCGGTGTGGCCTGTTGCTGGGATTGTAACTGTATCACGGCTAAGTTCCGCATTGCATACTGTGCAGTAAACTACGTTGTCGTAGGAACCATTTGTTGTGCAAGTTGGAGCAACGTTGTTTTCTACCACAACGGAACCAGCGGTGTGGCCTGTTGCTGGGGTAGATTTTGTTTCGTAGTGATCGCAGTTATCGCAATCTCTACGTTGTTCGCCTTCTGTTATACAGGTTGGAGCGATTGTTTCTGTCCATGCGCCAAAGCTATGACCAGTTGCATCTACATAGTTAGCTACGTATTTGTCGTTACATCTTGTACATGTGTAGGTTGTGTAACCTTGCGCTGTACATGTTGGAGCTGTTACTACTGCATCGTAGTTGTGACCAAGTGCACTACCAAACTCTGCAACTGTGTTTGTTTCGTTACAACGATCGCATTTTGCTGTCGTTGTGCCATCTGCTGTACATGTTGCATTGCCATTGGATACATAGTTTGTAAAGCTGTGATCAAGTGGATCAACTATAACTGTGTTACGACTAAGTTCTGTGTTGCATACTGTGCAGTATGTTACGTTATCGTAGGAACCATCAGTTGTACATGTTGGTGCTACGTTGTTTTCTACAACAACCGCACCTTCGGTATGACCTGTTGCTGGAACTGTTACCTTGCTACGGCTAAGTTCTGCGTTACATACAGTACAGTATGTTACGTTATCGTAAGAACCTGCGTTTACACAATCCGGAGCCTTTTCGTTTTCTACTACAACTGCGCCTGCTGTGTGACCAAGTGCATCAACA
>JAZRHU010000054.1:0-15880 GCA_045644945.1 Candidatus Fimimonas sp.
AAACGTGCCATTTGCTTTTTGAAGCAAGCAACGTTGTGTTGAATTTGTTCGCGAGTGAGCATACTGCGCAAGTCGCTTCGACCAGTTGGGTCGCCAACCATTGCTGTACCACCACCAATCAAGATGATGGGCTTGTGGCCAGCGCGTTGCATGTGAGCCATTGCCATAAGTGTCAAGAAGTGACCAACGTGCAAACTGTCCGCAGTTGGGTCGTAACCTGTGTAGAATGTTACGCTTTCCTTGCCCAAGAGTTCGTACAACTCTTCTTCGAATACGATTTGTTTAAGAAATCCACGCTCTTTAAATACGTCCAATACGTTTTTCATAATTATCTCCAAAATGTGATTTATTTTTTGTGAGTTGCACAAACAACTCGTGTATTTTGCTGAGGGCTGAGTAAACAACCCGTGTTTATTGTTAAAATTACCTTAGCTTGTAGGCCTTGAATAGCAAACATTACATTGACTTGCACATTGTTGTGCTATTGTAACAAGTGGAACTTTCGTCGTTTTTGCAATACTTGCAATTTACAAAAGCCAAAACAATTGGCTATTTTTTGCCCTTAGGTTGACGGCAACCTGTGTCTTGGCCGTTACCTGTTGGAACAAAGAACACTTCGTCTTTGACTTCGTCTGGCAAATATTGTTGTTCTACCCAACCGCCATAGTTGTGGGGGTACTTGTAGGGTTCTTCGTCAAGGCCCATGTTATCTCGTGGGAAGTTTTTGTCCATCAAATACACAGGCACGCGTGCAACTGGGTGGGACTTGGCACAATCGATGGCCGAATACATTGTTTCCACTACCGAGTTGGACTTGGGTGCGTTGCAAATGTACAAGATAGCTTCCGTCAAAGGAATACGACCTTCCGGCAGGCCAAGGTTTTGGAAAGCGGTCAATGCGCTTGTTGCAACAACAAGTGCCATTGGGTCGGCAAGGCCAACGTCTTCGCTTGCGTGCACCACAATTCTGCGAGCAAGTAGCAGTGGATCGGTGCCTGCTTCCAACAAACGAGAGAACCAAAACATTGCGCCGTTGGCGTCACTTCCGCGCATACTTTTGATAAACGCGCTGATCATGTCGTAGTACATGCCTGTGTCCACAGACAAGGCAGGTTTTTGCACCGATTGACTGGCAACAAGTTTGGTTACGTGGATACTTCCGTCCGCGTCCATATCCGTTGTTAAAACGGCAAGTTCCAAACCGTTGAAGGCATTGCGCAAATCGCCTACGCAAATTTCCGCAAGGTAGTCAAGCGCATCGTCGTCCACCTTGATTTTTTGTTGGGACAAAATTTTGTCCTTGGTAAGCGCAAGCTGGAGGCCCTTTTTGATGTCCGCTTTTGTCAAAGGCAAAAACTCGAACACGCGACAGCGGGAAACAATGGCCCTTGTCATTGCGACGTAGGGGTTTTCCGTTGTGGAGCCAATAAAGGTGATGATACCCTTTTCGATGGCGGGCAACATGCAGTCGCTTTGTGCCTTGTTCCAACGGTGACATTCGTCCAAAAGAAGGTATGTCTTTTGACCGTAGGCGTTGAAACGCTTGGTGGCCTCCTCGATTACCTTTTTGGCATCGGCAACACCACTACTTACTGCGTTTAGGCGTTCGAAGTGACTTCCCGTTGTATTTGCAATGATGTTGGCAAGGGACGTTTTGCCTGTGCCAGGTGCACCCCAAAAGATGCAACTGCCAAGCTTGTCCGCCTTGATTGCACGGCAAAGTAGTGAGCCATCGTAGATGATGTGTGATTGGCCGATAAACTCACTTAGAACATTTGGACGCATACGCTCCGCAAGGGGTATGTTTTGCGTTTTTTCTACTTGAAATATTGAATTTTGCTCATAAATAACCATGTTAACATTTTAGCACTTTTGGCAACAAATAGTCAAGGTAAATGGCGCAATATTTTATAATTATATATATACAAAAATTGGTGCGAGATTTTTGCCTTGGAAAATTTAACAAAATCAGCAAAGTTGATAGACAAACGGACGACCGCAGGTCGCCCCTACGGTATTGGTTGTATTGTTCCGTCAAAAGACACACAGGACTTATGAGCAAGACCAATAAAAAATGCCAAAAATCCCCCTTGGAAAACCAAAGGGGATTTTTTACCGCTGATTTGTTATGTGTTTGAGATATTTTGCGAAGATTGGCGCAAAAGAAATTTTGTTAGTGGTAAAGTTTTTCTTGTGCGCAAAGAATTTGCTTTTGAGTGATGCTTGACAAACTATCTCTTGGACAAAATGTTAACTATGTAGGAATCGATGGATTTTTGGATGATGTCCTTGGCAACATCTGGGCCGTGCACTTCCGATACGGATGTTGGTTTGTGTTCCAACTCCTTGTACACGCGGAAGAAGTGTTGCATTTCATCGAAGATGTGCTTGGGCAACTCGTCGATGGATTCGTAGCAGTTGTACATTGGGTCACTAAATGGGATTGCAATTATCTTTTCGTCCATGGCACCATTGTCGTTCATGGTGATTACGCCAATTGGATAGCATCTTACAAGTGAAAGTGGCAAAAGTGGCTCGCTTGTTAAAATAAGTACGTCCATTGGGTCGCCATCGTCTGCCAAAGTGCGTGGGATAAATCCGTAGCTGGCGGGATAGTGAGTGGATGTGAACAAGATACGGTCCAAAAGCAAAAGACCTGTTTCCTTGTCCAATTCGTACTTCATTTTGCTACCCTTTTCAATTTCGATTACGGCAACAAAGTCGTCACATTTGATTCTATCACGAGAGATATCATGCCAAATGTTCATATATGTACCTCCTTGTGGGTGGGATATTACTTATACTCGAAGTGTTTTGCAAATTGAATGAAGTTTTCCGCATCGGAGTACAAACTGCCACTTTTTGTCCAAATGAGAACGATGTCTTGGAAGATGGCATTTTCCAATGGGATACAAACAAGGTCGTCGTCCATTTCCGCAACTTGGCGGTACAAAAATGCACCAACGTTGCCGTAGGACAAAAACTCCTTGATGGTGTACAGTTGGGATGAATACAACAAAATGTTGGGTTGAACGCCCACTTCGGAAAAGGCGCGCTTGATAAAGATGTTTTGGTAGCTATCCGCCTTGAACAAAATGATTTGTTGGTCGGCAAGTTGTTTGAAGGAGATGGATTTGCAGTTTGCAAGTGGGTGGTTTTTGCTTACGCAAAATACAAGTTCCGTTTTTACCAGTGGCACAACGTTGTAGGAATCCTCTACTGCACTATCCAAAATGGTGATACCAAGGTCAACGGAGTTGGCATCAACAAGCTTGCGCGCTTGAAGAGAACCTGTTTCCAACATTTCTAGTTCCAAATCGGGGTACAAGGTGTTGTAGGCATTGAAAATTTGTGGGAACAAAAATGTGGAAATCATTGCGGGAACGGCAATCTTGACGTGGTTGCGGTTGTTACCCATGTTTTTCATTTGAGATGTCAAAGCATCAACCGATTGCAAAATGTAGTTGATTTTGTCCAAAAAGAAGGTGCCTTCCACAGTAAGTTGCAAACGATTGTGTCTGCGGTGGAAAAGTTTTACGCCAAACTCCTCCTCGAGCTCCTTGATGCAGAATGAAATTGTTGGTTGGCTTACAAACAATTCCTCGGCTGCTTTTGTGATGCTACCATAGCGACAAACTGTTTGGAAATACTTCATTTGTAGTAGTTTCATACTGGACTCCATTGATAAATTTTGCAAATTGAAAAACAATTGGCATAAGTTTTATTTATCCCATTATATCAAAAACTTTGGGCTAAAGCAATAGATTTTGCAAAGTTATTGAAAGTTTTTTAAAGTTTTTTTTATGGCAAGGGGGAAAATTGCGCCTAAAATCGACATTAGCAAAGCTTTTTGCAACATTTTTTGATAGGTTGCGACATTTTTCGTCAAGTTGAAAAAGCCATTTTGCAACAGTTGGTCATTGAACAAAAAAACTGCAAACAGACATGCTTGCAGTTAGATTTGTTGGGAAATTTGGTTGTAAAATAAAAATTACTATGCCTATCTTGCACGAGTGCGCACATTGTTAAAGGTTGGGGGCACATCTTTTAGATGGTTAGCAAATCGCACAAAATGGAGTTTACCACGTAGAATTTTTCCTTGGGAACAAGTACGTTTTGCCCTACCACTTGCAAAAATCCTTTGTTCAAAAGGTTGTTGGCATTGGGAAAAAATTGGAAAAAGTCCACATTGTAGTTAGCGCGGAATTCTGCAAGAGAAAGTCCACCCGTCAAGCGAAGGCCAAGCATTACAAACTCGTTGGCTTGCTCGAAAAGGGAAATTTCCTTTTGGTTTGTGAGCAAATTTTCCGTTGGGGTGGCAAGGTACTCCTCCAAAGTTGCAACGTTGTCGTAGCGAGTGTTGCCGACAAATCCGCTTGCAGAGGGGCCAAAGCCGTAGTAGCGTTTTTCCTGCCAGTAGCCAAGGTTATGTTTGCACTGGTGGTCAGATTTGGCAAAGTTGGAAATTTCGTAGCGCAAAAATCCATGCGCTTGCAAGGTGTCGCAGGCGTAGTCGTACATGTCGGCAAGGTCGTCTTCGGTGTGACCGTAGCTATCAACCAAGTTGGCGAGTGCACTACCTTCGTGCACTTCCAATGCGTAGACGCTAACGTGAGTGAGGGGCAAAGTTACCACCGTATTGATGGAGTTTTGGAAACTTTCGGCACTTTCCGGCAGGCCCAAAATCAGGTCGGCGTTGATGTTGGTAAAGCCCATTTGGTGGGCAAGGTTAAGTGCCGACACAAACTGCTCGTAGCTGTGAAGTCGGCCAATAGCCTTTAGCGTTTGGTTGTTGGTTGATTGCAAACCAAAGCTAAGTCTAGTTACACCATTGCGTTTTAGGCATTGCAAAAGTTCCGTTGTTACGCTTTCGGGATTGCATTCTACTGTGATTTCCGCAATGTTGGATAGGTCGAATTTTTGACGGAGTGTGGCAAAAAGCTTGTCGAGATATTTGGTATCCACAGATGATGGCGTGCCACCGCCTACAAAGATTGTGGAGATGGTTTTTTGTACAATTGGAGTGGTTTCCATTTGCTCGAAAAGCTTGTTGAAATACTCCTCGCAAAGGTGGAAATTTGTACAAGAAGAAAAAGCACAGTATCCACACCGTGCTTTACAAAATGGAATATGAACATAGATTTGATATGGTTGATTTGTCATACTCGATTCTTCTTTTGGGTAATAAAATTAGTCACTAACGATATATGAGAGATACCCCTACAAGTTGGTTAACACATCATTTGCCTCCCTTGTGTAAAGGGAGGTGCTGAGTTGTACGAGGTGGAGGGATTGTACACGACTGTTTTTTACAATCCCTCAGGCACTAATGTGCCAGCTCCCTTTACACAAGGGAGCCATTAGTGTGCTTTGATAATGTTTGAGGACAATAGAGTTATGGCTGTTCTACGCGATAATTGAGAGGTGTTTGTTAATTGAAATTGTGCTACAAATTTACCAGTCAAAAACACTACAAAAAATTGCGAAAAAACGCATTTTTTGGGGATACGTGGTGTTTTTTTGATGTTTTTTGGAGTGGGAATATTCTCACAAAAATGCAGTAAATTTCGGTAAAATTTAGCTTGGATTTTGAGTGAAAAAATCAGCAAATCACAAATAAAATCTCCAACAAAATTACTACAAAATTTGTGTTGAATTTGAAACAAAATTGACTAGTCGTCAATCTTCAAGATAGACATAAACGCTTCGCTTGGAACGCTTACACTACCTACTTGGCGCATGCGCTTTTTGCCTTCCTTTTGCTTTTCCAAAAGCTTCTTTTTACGAGTGATATCGCCACCGTAGCACTTTGCCAAAACGTCCTTGCGCAAAGCTTTGACAGTTTCGCGAGCGATAACTTTGTTGCCAATTGCTGCTTGAATGGGGATTTCGAACATTTGACGTGGAATTGCATTTTTGAGTTTTTCGGCAATTTGACGTCCACGTGCGTAGGCGCGTTCTTCGTTAACAATGATGGAAAGTGCATCGCAAACTTCGCCGTTTAGGAGCATGTCCATACGAACAAGGTTGCCCTTTACGTAGCCCTTGATTTCGTAGTCCAAGCTTGCATAGCCACGTGTGCGAGATTTCAACGTGTCGAAGAAGTTGTAGATGATTTCGTTGAGTGGAATTTCGTAGGAAATTTTTACACGGCGTGTATCGAGATAGGTCATGTCGATAAACACACCACGCTTGTCTTGGCAAAGTCCCATAACGTCGCCAACGTACTCTGGTGGGGAGAAAATTTCTGCCGAAACAATGGGTTCTTCGATGTGGTCGATGAGGTTTGGAGGTGGAAGCTTTGTTGGGTTGTCGATAAGCAACATTTCGCCAGTGGTTGTGTAAACTTGGTACACTACGCTTGGGGCGGTTGTTACCAAGTCCAAATCGAACTCGCGCTCCAATCTTTCTTGCATGATTTCCATGTGAAGTAGGCCCAAGAAACCGCATCTAAAGCCAAAGCCAAGGGCAACGGATGTGTCTGGTTCGTACACAAGAGCGGCATCGTTGAGCTTGAGTTTTTCCAACGCGTCCTTCAAATCGTTGTACTTGCTACCATCCGCAGGGAAGATACCGCAGAACACCATTGGTTTTACTTCCTTGTAGCCTTGGAGTGGTTCGGCACAAGGGTTCTTGGCATCCGTCAAAGTGTCGCCCACTTTGGTGTCGCAAACAGTTTTGATACTTGCGCAAATGTAGCCAACGTCGCCGGCAACAAGTTTTTCCGTAGGTTTCATACCAGGGGCAAAGATACCAACTTCGGTAACGTCGAATGTTTTGCCCTTTGTTTCGAACATTTTGATGGTTGTGCCCACCTTTACTTCGCCATCTACAATACGTGTCAAGATGATTACGCCCTTGTAGTTGTCGTATTGGCAGTCGAAAATGAGTGCCTTCAAAGGTGCGGATTGGTCGCCACTTGGTGCGGGAACGCGTTCCACCACTGCATCCAAAACGTCCTTGATGTTGATACCTTCCTTGGCGGAAACCAATGGAGCATCGCTTGCATCAAGGCCGATTGTTTCCTCAATTTCTTGCTTGGCACCTTCGATATCGGCACTTGGAAGGTCAATTTTGTTGATAACAGGAATAATCTCCAAGTCGTTGTCCAAAGCAAGGTAGCAGTTGGCAAGAGTTTGTGCTTCGACGCCTTGGCTGGCATCGACAATAAGCAATGCGCCTTCGCAAGCGGCAAGGGAACGGGAAACTTCGTAGCTGAAGTCCACGTGGCCAGGGGTATCGATAAGGTTCAAAGTGTACTCCACGTCATTGTGAACATAGGTCATACGCAATGGAGAAAGTTTGATTGTGATACCTCTTTCGCGCTCGATATCCATGGAGTCCAACATTTGACTTTCCAAATCGCGCTTGGCAACTTGGCCTGTGTACTCCATCAGGCGGTCTGCCAAAGTGGATTTGCCGTGGTCGATGTGGGCAATTATGCAAAAATTACGTACATTTTTTTGTGACATTTTTTACCTTTTTGTATCGACAAGCATAGTTTTGCTTTGTCGATGGTGTTTTTTGTTGCGTTCATTATACTAAAAAATAGCCAATTTGTCCACAAATTGACAGTTTTTGATTGCAAATAATATTGCAATTTGCCTAAGTTTTTGGTACAATGATACCATGAGAGGCGTTTAATTGTATTTATACAATTAACTCGCCCAAAAATTGCAGGAGAATTTTATGATCAAACAAGAATACAAATGGCTTACTGATACTTTTGTGGCACACCGCGGATTGTTCAACAACGTGGATATTCCGGAAAACTCCATCCCCGCATTTGTTGCGGCTCGCGAAAACAACTTTGGCATCGAATTGGACGTGCAAATGTCAAGTGACGGCGTTTTGGTTGTGTTCCACGATGACAGTTTGAAGCGTATGACAGGTGCGGACGGACTTGTGTGTGAAAAAACTTTTGAAGAGCTTCGTCAACTTAGGTTGCTTGATACCGATTGCCAAATCCCCACCTTTGAGGAATTTTTGCAAGCGGCAGGTGGCGTAAACCTTGTGGTAGAAATCAAAACACACAAAAACATTGGCGAATTGGAACAAAAGGTTGTAGATGCACTTGCCAACTACCAAGGTAACTACTGTGTTGAGTCCTTCAACCCATACATCATTAGATGGTTCAAAGTTAATGCACCACACATCATCCGCGGTCAACTTGCAACTGATCTCAAAAACACAAAAATGGCAAAGTGGAAGGTGTGGCTTTTGAAAAACTTGATGCTTTGCAAGTGGAATGGCAGTCAATTTATTGCTTATGATGCAGAATACATCACAAAAGTGAAGGCGGTAAAACGTTTTGGTAAAAAGATCCCCATCATTTGTTGGACAATCAAAAGCCAAGAGCAATACGACAACTTGAAAGACCACTTCGAAAACATCATTTTCGACAGCTTTATGCCAGTTAGATACGACTTGGAAAAATAGAGGAAAATTGCCGCTGTTTAATACAGGGACAACGATGAATTCTTTGGGTTGTTCTTGCCCTCTTAGGAACATTCGACATCTACAATTCAAATAAGATTTACATAAAAGTCAGTTAGATTTGGCAAGAGATATTGCCAGTTGCAAAACATGTTTGGCAAAACTGTCAAACATTGGTGGCAAAATGCCATCACAAATGTGTTATTGGCGCGAAAGCGTCAAACGGAGAAAGACATGAAGAAATTTTTAGCATTTTTGTTCGGTATTATTTTCGGCGTGGTGTTCCTACTGGGTTCAGTTGGTATTGCCGTGTACTCCTCCTTGACGGTTGTACATCCAAACGAGATCTACTCCGATTTGGAAAGCTACCTTGGTGACTTGGGTGACGTATCGTTGCTACAAGCCTACTACAACATTTTGGACTTGTACAACGACAAGACGGGCAACATTTCCAACGAGAAGTTGTACTCGGTGGGGGATTTCCTTGCGGACAACCACATTTCCTCGAAGGATGCCGATGGTAACACAATAGCATTTGGTGCTGTTATGCCAGAGGAGTTATTGGATGCACCACTGTTTGAGTACTTCAACACAAACGTGGACGAAAACGGCAACACAGGTGTACAACGTGCTTTGAAGCAAATCAAGTTGAGCTCGGTACCATCCATTGTTAATGCATTTGGTTTTGTGGACGAAAACGGCAACAAAGTTGTGTCTGAGGAAATCGTTGCAAAGCTTGACCAACACTCCGTCTACGACCTTGTTTTTGGTGGCCAACAAACCGCTGACGGTCAAGTGGACATTGTTGCAAACCTTGCGCTTGTACTTGAGGAAATTACATTGGCGGATTTGGTTCCTGCTTTCCGCGCGGATGGTCAAACGGACAACATTCTGAAAAACTTGTTTTTGGCACTTGGACAATCTCCAATTGGCCCAATCATCACCGATTTGACGGGGGACGCCAACATCCTTGGCATGCTAGACGATGATGGATCCTTGGCCGCAGTTGGTAAGCTTACTGTTGCGGATATCATTGGCGACAGCGATCCATTGATTGATGGACTAGTTGGTAACATTGCAGTAGCTGATTTAATCAACGAACAAGGGGAACTTGTTATTGTAGATGCGTTGGACAAAGTTTCCATTGCGGGACTTGTTGGTGTTACAAAACGCCCTGCAGACGTAACAATTGCAAAAACTGACATTGTTAGCTTTTACGAGCGCAATGATGATGGCACAAACGGTGCATATCTATTTAGCGTTGGCACACTAGGTGGCAAGTACTACATCTCCACCAATGCGGAAAACGACACAGTTACAACCACTTGGAGCGAAGGTCAAATTGTTTGCCAAGAAAGTCATTTGCACATCGACAGTTGCTACGACTACATGTGGTATGCTCGTTGTACCGAAGGTCACGCGCACACGGACGAATATAGAGTGGACACAGACGAAGGGGCAACATTCTACGCACCTGTTGAGTTGACATCCGTTAACTACACACTTGCAAAATTGCAACTTGGCGCGTTGTTTGACGAAACTGGCGCAATCAGCATTGATAATCTTCTTGCTCAATTTGACAAACACTCCGTAGACCAAATCTTGGACGAGTTGCTTGCTCACAACGAAATTTTGGACAAAGTTTCCGAATTGTTGAAGCTCGATGGCGTAAAAATTACCGATTTGCTTGCGGAAGGCGGACTAGACAATCTTCTTGCAAACGTGATGGATGCACCACTTGTAGAAATCTTGCAAACATTTGGTTTGACAGACCTTGGTATGATTGCCGACATTGTTGGAGATATGTCCATCAACCAACTTATCGAAGGTGGCTACAACGACATTTCTCTTGGCGGTTTGATTGGCCTTGTAAAACGCGACTTGACAAGTGACATTGCCAATGCCGATGGTCAACTTGTTGCGGGTGTTACAAGCCGTGACTTTGCAACAACAATTGAAGGACAAACTGTTGTGGAATTGTCCGTTGCATACCGCATTGATGGCGAAAAAACACTTTACTACATTTCTACTAACTACGACAAACTTGCAGATACAACTGCACCAGAATACATCCCTGCAACTTGGTACGAAGCAAACCTCAAATGCATTGACGATACTCACACAGCATTTGATGCGCACAGCAAGGATTGCTTTGTATACAACCTTTACCAAGCGTGCACAAACGAAGACACAACACACAACCACTTGACGGAAGACGCGTTTGCCATCACAACAACAGTTGACGAAGTGGACACCACCACTTACTACGTGCCAGCAAACAGTTTGTTTGCAACGTTAGGCAACATGACAATTGGTGGCATCATCAATGGTGGTTTGGAAACACTACTTGCGGAACTTACCAACACAAAGCTTGCCGACTTGTTTGAAATGTTTGGCCTTGCGGAAATCGAAGGCGCATTGAGTGCATTGGCTGAGCTTTCCATCAAAGAGTTGATGGAAGGTGGCTACAACAACATCTACCTTGGTGGTTTGCTTGGTTACACTCGCAACGAAACATCCGCAGTTGACCAAAGCACTATCGTTACATACAAAGATAGTTCCGATAACATCATTGGCTACACAGCAAACGCTGGCGCTGACATTGCAATTTCTGCTGATGGACAAATTTGGTACGTTGGCAAACTTGCTTGCAAGGAAGAACACTCTCACAAATTTGATTGTTACGAAAGCTTGTGGTACTGCAAGTGCGCTGACGGTTGCACCGAAAGCCACGAACACATTACAATTGACGGCGCAAATCACACACATGCAAACGGCATTTTTGCCGTGCTTGTGGACTTGACAATTGGCGACATCACAACAAGCCCAGACAGTTTGCTTGGCAAAGTGTTTGATATCCAACTCAAAGATTTGTTTGGTGGCGAGATGGACGGCTTGATGGCAACCATCGGCCAATACTCCATCAACGATTTGATGAACCCCGACACATTGAACAACCTTGGCATTGGCGACATTTTGAGTTACATCCGCAAGGACGTTACAACGGAAATTGGCGCAAGCGAATGGGTTGACCTTGTTACAGACGTAAAACACAACACATCAACAAATGCCTACGCACATTTGGATGGCGACAAGTGGTACAACGCTCAACTTGTTTGCAAAAAGGACGGCCACGCACACGACATTGATTGCTACAGCTACGTTTGGTACGCTGAGTGCACATCCGCTACTTGCACCGAACACAAGGAGCACTTTGAAAGCAACGGCAAACGCTACGGAAGCGTTAGTGGCCTTTACGGAGTGCTTGCTGATTTGACAATTGGCAACCTTACCGCTGGTGCCGACATCATGGAAAAACTTACAAGCCGTTTGACAATTGGGGACATCTTTGGAAACAACATCCCCGAAATGCTTGGCAGTTTGAAGGATACACCTATTGCCGAACTTAGCGGAGCAATTGAAACAATAACTGTTGGCGATTTGCTTGGCTACGAATATGACGAAACAGACGCTCGTTGGGAAAAGGCTGGTATTCCACTTGAAGGCATCGAAAAGGTACTTGCTGGCAAGTCCATTGCCGACCTAAAAGATTTCAACTCCATTTTGAACGAAGTAACTCTTGGCGATGTTTTGAACCCTGTTCCAGATATGCTAAAATCTCTTGCGGGCGTAAAGATTGCTGAACTTGGTGCAAAACTTGAAGAAATGAAGGTGGGCGACTTGCTTGGTTACGAATATGACGAAAGTGAATCCCGTTGGGAAAAGGCTGGCGTTCCACTTGAAGGCATCGAAAAGGTGCTTGCTGGCAAGTCCATTGCCGACCTAAAGGATTTCAACTCCATTTTGAACGAAGTAACTCTTGGCGACGTACTTAACCCAGTTCCTGATATGCTCAAATCCCTTGCTGGCGTAAAGATTGCTGAACTTGGTGCAAAACTTGAAGAAATGAAGGTGGGCAACTTGCTTGGCTACCAATATGACGAAACAGACGCTCGTTGGGAAAAGGAAGGCGCACCACTTACTGGTATCGAAAAGGTACTTGCGGACAAATCCATTGCCGACTTGAAAGACTTGAACAGCATCATGAACGACGTTAAACTTGGCGATGTTTTGAACCCAATGCCCGCAATGCTTGCAAGCATTGCCGATACACCAATCAGCCAAATTAGCACCGCAATTGATGAAATTTATGTGGGCGAATTTATGGGATACACCAAGGGCGCAACCAACGGCACAACAACACTTGATTGCGAAGAAAGTCACGCGCACACCGAAGATTGCTACTACGCTAACTACAACTGGTTGGACGGCACAACACCTGTTGGTGGCATCATGGCAAAAATTGCAAACAAAAAGGTGGGCAACCTTGGCAGTATTGCTGATGACATCACATCATACACATTTGCGGACATCATGGGCACAAAGGAAAGTGACAGCGCACTTATCAAGGCGTTGTACAACACTCCTGTTGGCAACATTGGCACCGAGATGAACACAATTCAACTTGGTACTGCAATGGGCTACTACCGCAACGAATTGTCCGCTGGCGTTTACGAAACGGACGCAAATGGCAAGGTTGTTTGGTACACAGACCAATCTTGCACACCTGCAAACAAGGTGGGCGCACCACAATCGGCATTTGTAAACTCCACATTGAACAACATTGGCGGAGATATTTCCAACATTACACTTGGCGAACTTGTGGAAATGGACGAAAATAGTAGCGCAATGCTAAAGGCCTTGAAAGACACACCAATCAACAACATTGCAACTGCAATTGATGGTATGGCACTTGGCACATCCATGGGATTTGTTAGACGCGAAGTTAACGTTGATACCTACACTACCGCAATTGATACCAACGTAAAAGCAACAAGCGCCGACTACGCAACAGCTAAGTTTGCAAAACAATTGGATGGCAAGTGGTACCAAGCATCGTTTGATTGCAAGGATACTCACACACACAACTCCAACTGCTTTGGTTACGTTTGGTACCAAAAGTGCGCTGATGGTTGCACGGAAAGTCACGAACACGTTGCAATTGACGGCGCAAACCACAGCATGGTTAGTGGCCTCAACGCAAAGATGTCCAACTTGACAGTTGGCAACATGGGTGGCACGGCACTTGTAGACATTGTGACAGGCCTATCCATGAAAGACATGATGGACAGCGGTATTTTGACCTTTACCGAAGAGGAAAAATTCAAGTTGGCAGTTTTGTTCGGTTGCGAAGAGTCAACACACAAAACACAACTTTTGATGCAAGACTTTGGTTGCAACTTGAGTGATTACTTTACATACAACGCATTGTGCACCACCACAAGCCGTCCAACAGTTGACGTGGAAGAGTACTACAAACTTACACACGGCATCACAGGCGATTTGACAGCGGAACAACTTGCACACCGTGACGTATGGCAAAATTGCACGTTGACAGAGTTTATTTCCGCATTGCTTGCAAGTTTTTAGTCAATAACAAAGCGTGATAACGAAAAATTACATAATAAAAAGCGAATAGCATAATAAAAAGCGACAAGATGGTCTTGTCGCTTTTTTGTTTGTAGGGGAGGATAGTATCCTCCCGTTCGAGTTGCATGTGTTTGTTTTCGGGAGGCTGATAGCCTCCCCTACAATATTGATAAAATGCAGACGGATATGGAATAGGCCCTACAATTGAATTGTTGTGAATTAACAAGCAGATGGTAATTCGCGGACGACCACAGGTCGCCCCTACGGAGTGGAAAACATTTTGTTTGTTCGGTTAAATTTCGGCGGGAGTAACCCCCCGCCCTACAATTTACAAACATTTTGTGTTTGACTATACAAAAGGCCCTGCGATATGCAAGGTCTTTTTTATGTGTTGATGGAAATTTTGTTAGCAACAGGAACAGCGTTTGGCAAATTGTCTTTGTGCACTATTCATCATCATTGCCGAACAGTATTTCGTGGTAGGGGCAGGGAATGTTTGGATCGTAGGTAGGGGGTGTGTAGTGGTAGTAGCTGTCTACTTTGAACCTTTCGTTCATCAGCCACTCGGGCCACTCGCGAATGAGAAACTCACGCATACTTTCGCAGGCCTTGAGGTCGTTGGGGTCTTCGAAAAATGGGTAGATACCATTTGCAATGCACATCTCGTTGATTTTTGCAAAGTGTTGGCGGTACTTTTCGCGCACACCTTCCAAAACACCGGGGGTTTCGTGATTGGGAATGGCAAGCAACTTGAATTTGTCAGTTGTGTAGGGGTCTTTGAGAAACTTTACAATAAGAAAGTTGAACATCATGGTGTGTTGATGTGGATCGAACATATCAATGAGATCTTGGCGTTTTTCCCACTCGACACCACGTGTTAGGTAGTCCAAACTGCTAAATTCTGCCATGATGATTGCTCCTTTGAAGTAATTTTGTTTGTAGGTTTATGTTGCACTAGTCAAACTGTTTTGCCATCAACTACGGCCGTTGTAGCGGGCAATTTCCAGCAGTTTGTCCAGTTCTTTGCGCTCGCTTCGGTGCACACGAACAAGCAAACTTGGAGTTCCGTCGGTAAACTCCACCATCAAGTCGCTTGGACTGAATGTTCGGATGGTTGCAGATATACGACGTACGTTGTGGAGATATCCTGCTTTGATTGTGACTGTGCCGGATGAGCCCCAATGAGATATTTCCAGTACGGCATCCTTGGGATTTTCGCCGGTAACACATGGGTAGCCCGACCGGAAACATACAACATATCTACCCTTGTCCCAGCCGGAAATGGAATCCTCCACGGTGCAGTTGACTTTGGCCGTTTTGCCCTTTGGCAACACAAATCGCTTGAGCATTGGATTTGCATTTTGGCTAGCAACTGGTGTTTGCGTAGGTGCTGGCTTTGGTGTTGATACTGGCTTTGGTGTTGGGGGTGGGGTTGGCTTTGCTTTTGGCTTGGTTTGGGGCGTAGGCGATGGGGAAAAGTTACCATAGCTTGCTGGAACGCTTGGAATAGGGGGCGTAGGAGGGACATAGGCAATGCCACGCTCGCGCTTGGTTACCGTTTCGATACCAAGTGTTTCGTAAATGGCCTCCGTCAAGATGTTTTTGTTGAAGCAGTCGTAGTCTTGCTGAGTCGCTGTTGAAATATTTGAATATTTTTGTGGATTGTTACGCAAATCGTTGATGTAGTCAACTTCCCACGCATAGAGCACGTAACCTGCTTGTGCCAACGCGTCTTCGAGCAAGTCGCAAAACCGTGGAAGATCATCGAGAATTTGTTTGCCGTACAGATTGATGATACTCTCGACCTTGAGAGCCAACGTGCCTTTGGGGCTGGGGCTTACGGCAATATGACCGCATTTGGGACAGCGAAGAATGCCATCGGCGGGAATTTCGACAATCTTCTCGAAATTGCAATCGATACATTTCAGTTTGACATAATTTGCCATGGTGTTTACTCCTTTGCAAATTGCAACTTATAGATAAATTTATTGTAGCACAAAGTGCTAGCAAAATC
>JAZRHU010000055.1:0-1687 GCA_045644945.1 Candidatus Fimimonas sp.
TGTTACAACCATCAAAACCATAACAGGCATTACAAAGGTTGTAAAAGCTATAAGAGGAGTTGTAGCAGGAATCAAAGGTTCAAAACTTATTGCTGGTCTAACCAAACTGTTCAAAGGTTTCAAGGGTGGTGGAACTCTCGCAAAAGTGGGTACGTCCCTCGGAAATATTGCAAAAGTCGGTGGTCCTATCGTAGGAATTATCGGTGGTGTGGTGCTTGCAATTGACGGTCTCATTGGCTCACTAAAGGACGGCATTGGCTGGGCAGATGCACTTAAAACTGCACTCGGTGGAGCATTGACTGGTGCAGGTATCGGCTTCCTTGCTGGTGGCCCTGTAGGTGCTGCAATTGGTGCACTCGTTGGTATTTTAGCTGGTGCTGTTACCGACATCGGCATTTATCTAGCACAAAACTGGGATGATGTCAAAGCATGGGCAAAAAACATCCCTAACGAGATTGACAAGTTGGGCGAAAAACTTGACGAAATGCCAGAGAAAATCCGTAAGTGGTTTAGTGATCTAGGCGACAAAATTGACAAATGGTTCGATGATTTGTTGCAACCTATCAAGGATTACGATTGGAAGAGCCTCGGTAAAGAGGTTGGTAAAAAGCTTGGCGAGTTGGTCAAGGAAGCAGCCGTAGGAATTGAAAAGTTCTTCAAAGAGGACATCCCATACTTCTTTACAGTGTGGATTCCAGAGGCGTGGAAAGCAATAAAAGATTTCTTCATCAAACTGCCTGGCAGACTCAAAGAGATTTGGTCATCGGTAAAACAAGGCTTTGTAGATATCGGTGGCAGAATTGTAGACGGCATTGTCGAGGGTTGGAACACAATCAAGAAGGCAGTTGGAGATTTTATCAAAGGTCTTATTGATGGTTTCAAGGAAGGTTTGGGCATCAACTCCCCTTCCACCGTTGCAAGAGACGAGATCGGCAAAAACATCCTTCTTGGTATTGTTGAAGGACTAAAGCCAGATGGACTTATCAATGCAGTAAAAACCATGTGGAACAACGTCAAAGCATGGTGGGACAAAAGTAAAGGCAACCTGTCAACTTATACGCCAAGTATCGGTAATATACTGGAAAAGTTGTACAACGCTTGGAACTCTGCACGTACATGGTGGAACAACAACAAAGGCAATTTGTCAACGTACACACCAAGTATTGGTAATATATTGGAGAAATTGTACAACTCTTGGACATCTGCTCGCACTTGGTGGGATAAGAACAAAGGCAATCTTGCAGCTTACACACCAAGCATCGGTAGTATCAAAGACAAGTTGGTTTCTGCTTGGAACACAGCAAAGAACTGGTGGAATAAGAACGTAAAATTGTCCATTCCAACACTCAATTTCAAAGTCACTTATTCTACAAGTGGATTGAACGCAGTTCAAAAAGCCATCGTCAAAACACTTGGCTTGTCTGGTTGGCCAAAACTATCTTTTGCAGCTAACGGTGGTATGTTTGAACAAGGCTCCATGATTTGGGCTGGTGAACGTGGTGCCGAAATCGTTGCCAACGCAAGTGGCGGCAAAACAGGTGTCATGAACGTTCAACAAATGTATCAAGCCGTTTACGATGCAACTTACTCTGCTATGGTAGCAACAAGACAATCTCAACCACAACAAAGTGGTGGTTCTTACAACCTCTACATTGACGGCAAACAAGTGACCACAACGGTGGAAAAG
>JAZRHU010000056.1:0-27070 GCA_045644945.1 Candidatus Fimimonas sp.
GGAATACTCTTTTGGAGGCAAAAATTATGATTTTAGCAGGCGATTTTAGAAAAGGCGTAACATTTGTTTACAACAATGGTATCTACGTTATCGTAGACTTCCAACACGTAAAACCAGGCAAAGGCGCAGCATTTGTTAGAACAAAGATCAAGAACGTTGTAACAGGCGCAGTTCGTGAAGAAACATTCAACCCATCCGAAAAGTTCGAGCTCGCTCGTATCGAAAGTAAGGAAATGGAATACCTCTACAACGATGGTGATCTCTACTACTTCATGGATAGCGAAACATACGAACAAGTTCCTCTTGGAAAGGCTCAAGTAGAAGAAGCATTGCAATTCTTGAAAGAGAACATGACAGCAACAATCAAATTCTACAAAGGCGAAGCTTTCTCTGTTGAACCACCTAACTTTGTAGTATTGCAAGTTGTTACTTGCGAACCTGCAGTAGCTGGTAACACAGCAACAAATGCAAACAAACCTGCAACAGTTGAAACTGGTTACACACTTATGGTTCCAATGTTCGTTAACGAAGGCGATATGATCCGTATCGACACACGTACAGGCGAATACATGGAAAGAGCGAAATAATCTATTTAATTGCTTATCACAAAATGACGACGCATTTAGCGCCGTCATTTTTTTTATTGTTTTTTAACTTATCAAACGTATCTGATAGAAATTCCAAAAGTTAGCATTGCTAAGACGCGAATTTGATTGATTTTCAGGAAAAATAACGCTAAATGGCTAAATTAATCATTGCGGATTTGCCTAAGCGTAAAATTTGATATGTTTTGAGGGTAAAATCGCATCATAATAATAAATTATAGATGTCACTAATTATAGATAATCGTTCAATATTTTAATCAGACACAATTGTTCTAATATTTGAATTAGGCATAGTTGTCATATTTGTATAACTTGTCCCATACAATTGAGTATGAAATTTTACGAGTGTTTGCCAAGTTGGATATCAAACTGCATCAAAGGCAAACCTGTTCGCGAAATTCGTCTTCGTAACAATGCATTGGTGCTAGTAAACATTGATGGCAGCTGGTGGTATTGCGCTGAAACGTCGTTAACCAAATCTATATCCAATGGTAAGGTTTTGGATGTGCTTTGCGATGACATCGTGCGTATTGCCTGCAATAACTCCATCTATGCCTACGAGCAAATGCTTGCCAATGGATATATTACTCTTGCTGATGGCTCGAGATTTGGCGTTGCTGGCAAACTTGCAAGTGGTGGTGTGTTCCAAGAATACACAAGCATTTGTATTCGCGTTCCTCATTGTGTAGGGTGCGCAACAAAGGAAATCGTGTTGGCGGTGCAAAATGGAAGTACATTGATTGTTGGTTCACCTGGTGCCGGAAAGACAACTTTGCTTAGGGATATTGCAAAGCAAATGTCCACAAAGTTTAACGTTGCAGTGGTGGACGAGCGTGCTGAGTTAGATGTTTGCAATACGATATCAAACTGCGATATCCTAAAGTGGACAAGCAAACCCGTTGGCTTCGAGATGGCGTTGCGAAGCCTTTCTCCCGACTATTTTGTTTGTGACGAGCTTGGCTTGGATGATGTTTCGTGGCTCAGTCGAGCCGTTTCCTCGGGCGTAAAAGTGGTGGCAACCTTGCATGGAAACGCTTCAAATTTGCGCTTGCAAAGCAACATTTTGCAGTTTTTTGATAGTGTAATTGTCTGTCAATCGGTCGGGTGTTATCAAGTCGCAAAGACTACAAATTTCACCCAAATTTAGCAAAATTGCCTTGCAAAGAGCTCTTGCATACTCAAAAATGACATTATATATACTACTATGACAAACATAATAATACTTTTTCTTGCAATTTTGGTGGGTTTTCTGGTTGGAAGGCATCTCGAACGCCGTCAAACAAACAGGTGGCAATTCTTTTGTGATTTGCAAAAATACATCACTTTGCTTAAAAGTAACGTAAAAACAAAACGCATTGAGTTGCAATCTTTCAATGTAAATTTTGCTACAAATTGTAGTGGGGTGTTCGCTCGGTTTTTGTTCGAACGAGGTCAATTGCCTTTTCTCACAAAGCACCAAGTACAACTTGTCATGTCCTTGTTCAATAGTCTATCTGCTACAACATCTTGCGAGTTATTGAACAATCTCGATTTCTACGAGCAACAAGTAAATATGGAATTTAATTCCATCTCAAACGACTATCGCTCACGCCACGCCTTTGTTAAGCTTGCAATCTTAGCTGGTGT
This sequence comes from Candidatus Fimimonas sp., assembly GCA_045644945.1. Classification (GTDB taxonomy): domain Bacteria; phylum Bacillota; class Clostridia; order Christensenellales; family CAG-314; genus Fimimonas. Next base: position 2,232 of record JAZRHU010000056.1, read on the forward strand.
GGTTGTTGGAATTTTGTTGCTATAGAATAGTGTCGTCTACTACGTGCTTATGTATAGTAAATGCAATCATCGGTCGATGACGTTCGTTGTGTTGCATTGTGTAGTTTGCGCAGGTTGCTAGTGCTATAAAATGGAAACATCTCTAGACTTTGCCAAAGTTGTTATTTGACAAAATTTTGTGTTCTTACATTAGTAACAAAACCACTAAATCATTTTCTCCTTCGAGGTGTTATGAATTTCGATTTAATTTTCAAAATTGGCGCTATTGGCATTGTAACCGCAATAGTTGGGATGATCCTCAAGAAGTATGGTAAGGAGGATTTGTCTATTATAATTTCTGTGATTGGGTTGATTGTTGCGCTAATAATGATGCTTGATATTGTTGCGCAATTGTACGATACCATCACAAATTTGTTTGATTTCCAATGAGTATTTTGCAAGTTGTACTGGTTGCTGTTGTTGCAGTATCGGCAATTTTGGTTGTAAATCAGTTTAACAAAGATATCTCAATAGTAATTTCCATCGGAATTGGTGTGCTGATTTTGATTTCCATTTGCGATCAACTTTACGAAGTCGTGTACGCCTTCCACAACATATCCAACCAAGCCAAAGTGGATAGCGAAGCAATTTCTTGTGTTATCAAGGTGGTGGGGATTGGCTATTTGGCTGAGTTTGCTAACAACATATGCATAGATACCGGCAACAAAAACATTGGCGAAAAGGTGCTATTTGCTTCTCGCATTGCCATTATGCTTTGTGTTATGCCAATTTTGCAAAATTTGTTTGATGTTATCGTGGGTTTTCTGCAATGAAAAGACTTGCAATTTTAATTTTGATACTTGTTGTAATGGCCTTTCCACAGATTGCCTATGCCGACTTGCAACAGGATTTGACCGAGCAAGTGCAAACCGGGCTAGGTAATCTCGATTTTTCCCAAGTAGAGTCAATTGGTGGTAACTATATTGGCAATATTGTGGAAAAAATCACTCAAATAATCAATGGCGAGTTTGATAGTGCTCAAACCTTTTTAGATATGATTTTTGCGCTATTTTCGCAAAATTTGGCGGAAATTTTGCCCAAATTGATTAGCATTTTCGTAATTTTGATACTTGTTGGGCTTATGCGAAAGACGTCAGGAGGATTTATTTCTCCAGCAACGGATACGGTTGTTTCCTTTGTTGGGCGAGCGGTAATACTTGTCACGTTGGTATCGCTATTTCAAGATATTTTTCAACAAGTTTCGCAAATCCTAGTTGATTTATCAATGCTTGCTGATACTTCCATGCCTATTTTGCTAACGTTGATTGTTGCAAATGGCTCGCAAAATCTTTCGGCAGTGTGCCAGCCATCAATGGTGATGTTTTCTAGTGTGATTATTGGCGTTGTACGAAACATCTTGTTACCATTGACGCTTGCGTCAACTGCTTTTTCCTTTGTATCTAACCTTTCGCAAAATGTAAAAATGACAAAGCTCTCCACCTTTTTGAACAACGCATCATCGTGGATATTGGGCATACTTTTTACTGTGTTTTCCGCCTTTACATCAGTGCAGGGGATAACTGCCGCAAGTATGGATGGAGTGTCCTACCGCATGGCAAAGTTTACCGCCAAAAACTATATCCCAATTTTGGGTGGCTACGTATCCGATGGCTTTGATATAGTGTTAGCAAGCACATCTTTGATCAAAAACTCCTTTGGAGTTGTGCTTTTGACGTTAGTTGTTCTTATGGTTGCCAAGCCATTTTTTACAATTTTGACACTAAATCTAGGTCTTCAAGCAGTTTCTGCGCTAAGTGAGCCAGTAGTAGAAGGTAGCAATGTCAAAATTTTTTCTAGCGTCACAAAGTCACTAACATTTCTTTCCGCCTTGCTTGTTGCGGTGGCTTTTATGTTTGCAATCTTGATAATTGTTGCAATTTCGTGCGCAAATGGGGTTTGATATGGCATCCTGGATTGTTTCGGTGTGTGGCATTGCACTCCTAAGCGTGCTTGTTGATGTAATTTTGCCCGATGGCAAGATGCAAAAATACGTGCAGGTGGTCGTGGGCGTAGTGCTAACGTTTGCTATTCTATCTCCCATTTCACATCTTTTTGCTAAAAATAATTTTTTAGACATCTCGGTTGATAGCAATTTTTATGGAAATATTCCTCTTCAGCAAGAATATCTAGATGGAATTGAATCACAAAACAACCTTGCAAGAGTGCGAAAGGTCGAGCAAGTAATTTCTAACTTGGCTATTCAAAAAGCAACCGTAACCATGCAACCTAATGGATATATTCTTGTAAAAGTGCAATGTAGCAAGCAAAATCTGCAAGTTTTGCAAAGTGCGTCGTCGGCTGTTGAAAGCAAAATTATGATACTTTGGAGCGAAAATAATGGGTAAAATCAAAAAATGGGTGGCTAGAATCAAGTCCATCAAAAATATCGAGTTGTATCTTGCATTGGCGCTTGCTTTAGTTGTGGTTCTGCTTGCTTTTGGCAATTCGTCAACGCATGCCAAAATAACCCAAAATGATTTTTCCAGTCAGTCATATATTGCCCACATGGAAAATAAATTAGTTACTGTACTAGCAAACATTGAGGGTTGTGGCAGAGTAAGTGTTGCAATTTCCTACGCAACAGATGGAAAAAAGGTCTACGCCTACGAAACAACTACCAAGCAGGATGGTGGTGTAGTTGTTGAAACGTCGTCACTTATCACTTTAAAGGGCGAGCCACTTTTGGTTCAAACGTTAACACCGCAAATTTCCGGTGTTGTGGTTGTGGCTGACGGCGCAAACGACCCTCTTGTTCGGTACAAAATCAAGCAAGCGGTAGTAACACTTTTGGACATAGACATTTGCTGTGTACAGGTGTTCTCATAATCAATTTTGGAGGAGTAAAATATGTCTAAAGGTAAAAAGATTGCAATCATTGTGTCCATGGTTGTTGTACTAGCAATCGCAGCCGTTGTTAACGTTACATTGCTAACAAACGACAACAAAGGTGATACAAACCCATCTGTCCAAACAAGTTTTTTCCAAACGTCCAAATTGGATAGACAAACTACTCGTGACTACGAAATTGCCGAACTAAATTCCATCTTGGCAATGGAAGGCGACGAGTATGCAGAGGCACGTAAAACTGCCCTCGAAAAGAAGCAAAACATTGTTGATGCAATGGAAACGGAAATGCTTTTGGAAACACTTTTGAAGGCGCAAGGATTCCAAGATGTGCTTGTAACTGTCAATGCCGCAGGGGATAGTGTAAGTGTTATTGTCGACAAGGATGAGCTCACTCGTGAAGATACTGTGCGCATTTATAACATAATTGCTACCGAAACTACAGTTTCTACTGAATTTGTTAAGATTCTATCTGTATAAAAAGCATTGTAATTTCTAAAATTATGTGATATAATAATACAAAAGAAGGAGAACACACCTATGAAAGTAGTAAATAAAGTTGAAGAATCCGGCAGACTTGTATACAACAGCGACATCGTTCGCGACATCGTAGCATGTGCTTTGCACGAAATCAAGGGTATCATCATGTATGAACCCAACTCCAAGCAAGAACGCGACTCCATCAAAGTAGATATGCAAAACGAAGAAGTTTACGTAGACGTTTTTGTAAAGTTGCGCTTTGATGTGGAAGTTAACGATGTTGCAAGCACAATCCAAAGCACCATTCACAACACTGTGGAAGCTATGACAGAGTTCAAAGTGAAGGACGTTAACGTTCACGTTTTGGACATCGGATTTGATGAAAATTAGTTTTGCGAACCCCCTTTGATTTTCAAGGGGTTTTTCGCGCTTTAAGGGAGATTTTTTTGTATGAGAGGATACGCAAGAGAAGTTGCTTTTTGCAAAATTTACACATATATCATGAGTGAGAGTTTCGAGCCAGAGTTTTCCCAATTTGATGGTTCCAAGCTCACCGAGGACGACCTTGCTTTTGCCACAAAGATTGTTGAAGGCGTAATTGAGCACAAAGAGGAGATTGATGGTATCATTGCCGAACTTTCCAAGTCTTTTAAGCTTTCAAGAATTTATCGCTTGGACTTGGCAATACTTGAATTGGCAATTTTCGAAATGAAATACATGGACACACCTCATCCTGTTGTTATCAACGAGTGTGTAACCATCATCAAGGACTATTCTACCGAAAAATCCGTTAACTTTGTAAATGGAATTTTGGCTCAGTTTGTAAGAGGTAACAACTAATGTTGCTACTTGGTAAACCATGTGTCGATAGTATTGTCGAAAACTATGGCGATGTTAATGGCGTAAAGCTTTGCACAATTGGCTTTGATAACGATCAATGGAATCAATACACCGGCTCTCTTGTTCGTAATGCTCAAAAGTATGGCATGCAATGCGAAAACGTTGTTGTTGGAAACTGCACACCAGAGGAGTTTTGCCAAATTGTAAAAGATGTTTGCGCTCGCAAAGATGTTAGCGGTGTGATGGTGCAACAACCATTGCCTCGCGAGTACGCTCATGCAGTTGATTGCATCGATATCAACAAGGATGTCGATTGCCTAAATCCATTGTCTGTTGCAAAATTATATCTTGGTAACGCTGGATTCCGCCCAGCAACACCTTTGGCTGTAATTAACCTTTTGGACTTCTACAAAATTGACCTTTGGGGCAAAAATGTTGTTATTGTCGGCCGTGGTAACGCCGTTGGCAAGCCATTGGCATTGATGTGCCTTCAACGCAATGCAACAGTAACTGTTTGCCACACAAAAACGCAAAATCTTGCAAATGTTTGCAAGCAAGCGGACATTTTGATTACTGCATGCGGTGTTCCAGGCCTCATCACAACCGACCACATTACGGAAAACTCCATTGTTATCGACGTTGGATTGTCCTTTGTTGATGGCAAAACATGCGGTGATGTGTCTGCTGATGTGTACGACGTTTGTCAAGCGGTAACACCTGTTCCAAGAGGAATTGGTCCAGTTACTTGCGTGACACTTTTGCAAAATCTCATCAAAGCACACAATAATAACAAATGACTATAACTGTAACTCAACTTAACAACTATATCCGTGGCCTGATTGATATGGATGGTGTACTTGGCGATTTGACTGTTGCTGGCGAAGTTACCAATGTCAAAAGATATGGCAGTGGCTACTACTTTTCGTTGAAGGACGATACCGCCGCAATAAACTGCTTTTGCTACAATGCCGACCAAGCGTTGGTGCAAGGCAACATTGTTGTGGCCGAGGGCTCACTTAGCTACTTTGTCAAAAATGGTAGCATTTCCCTGTTTGTAAAGCGCCTAACTGCAACCAAAAACACAGGCGATGCATATCTCAGATTTTTGGAGCTAAAGGAAAAGCTACAAAAAGAAGGGCTTTTTGATGAGGATCGCAAGCAACCCGTTCCATCATTTTGCCAAAAAGTAGGCATTGTTACTAGCCAAACAGGCGCGGTAATTGTAGACATCACAAATGTAGCTCTAAGACGTCAGCCATTTTGTAACTTGTACCTCTACCCAGTAAAAGTGCAGGGCGATGGTGCCGATGTGGAAATAGCTCAAGGTATCAACTACTTTGCAAAAACCGATGTGGATGCAATCATCGTTGGTCGTGGTGGTGGTTCTAACGAAGATCTGTCTGTGTTCAACAGCGAAATCATCGTGCGCGCAATTGCAAATTGCTCTAAACCAGTAGTGTCTGCCGTTGGCCATGGTGTGGACTACACCTTGTGCGACTTTGTTGCTGACAAACGCGCTGTAACTCCAAGTGAAGCGGCCGAGTTTGTCACAACGGATGTAAACACAATCAAACGCCATATCAAATCGTTGCTTACAAAGCAATATTCCAAGATAGAACGCCAGCTGGAGTTTGATACACACTTTGTTGTCAACTTCCAAAAGCGTATTTTGTCGCAGTTGACATATCGAGTGGAAAGCACAAAACTTTCCGTCAAACATACAATTCAAAGCATTTCCGCAAAAGTGCAAAACGCATTTATTCGCAGACAAATGCAGTTGGATGCGGTAACAGACAAGCTTTCCAGCGTAAACCCCATCAACATCCTAAAGCGTGGCTATGCTTTTGTGGAATGTGATGGCGCCACAGTAAATAGTGTAAATCAACTGCAAATTGGCGATAACCTAACAATTCACATTGCAGATGGAAATGTGTCGGCAATGGTAACCGACAAGGAGTCAAAATGAAACTTGAAGAAAAACTTGCCAAACTAGATAAAATTGCTACCCAGTTGGAGGGCGACCTTCCTTTGGAAAAAGCATTGCAACTTTTTGAAGAAAGCGTAAAGTTGGCAAATGAGTGTTTAGAAACACTTAACGATTGTAAGGGTAAATTAACTGTAATTCAAGAAAAATTGAGAGGTATTACAGATGAAGAATAACATCACAGTAAAGTATATCGACGAACTTGTCCGCGAGTACATCCCCAAAAACCACGACAAAGTTTCTCTTGCTATCGAATATAGCTTGTTTACAGGTGGTAAACGTTTTAGACCAATGCTTTTGTTGCAAACTGCAAAGGCTGTTGGAAAACGCCTAACAGACAACGCAAAACGCCTTGCTTGTGCCTTGGAGTACATTCATACCTACTCCCTCATTCACGATGACCTTCCAAGTATGGACAACGACGATTTGCGTCGTGGTAAACGTGCTTGTCACACTCAATATGGCGAAGCTGCCGCAATTTTGGCGGGCGATGCATTGCTCAACTTGGCTGCTGAAACATTGTTTAGGGGCAATTTCAACTCCAAAAACTATCACCAAGCATGCGCATACATGTTTACTATGAGTGGTTCAACTGGTATGATCCATGGTCAAAACCTCGATTTGTTTACCGAAACAAAGTCTATTGATGATGCAAACCAAGTAGCACTTCACAAAACAGGCGATCTCATTCGTGCGGCAATTGTTTGTGGCGCACTTGTTGCTGGTGCAACTGACGAAGAAAAGAAAATCTTCGACCAAATTGCTATCAACCTTGGTATTGCCTACCAAGTGGTGGATGACCTTTTGGATGCTGACAAATGCGAGCGCTCCTTCTTGGATATCATGACAGTTGATGGTTGTCGCAACTACGTAAAACGTCTCAATGACGAAGTTATGGCATTGTGTGACAAACTTCCATACGACTTGCAATTTATTCGCGATTTTTCCTTGGAAAACCTCAATCGCAATCGTTAGTAGATTGCAACTGCCATCAATCGCAAATATGCATCAAAATGTATATTTGTACGCAAAGTGGCGCAAATATCAATGATTATCACAATTAGTTGCATTTTTTTGCAATTTGTTGTATAATATTAACTGAGCTAAGTAGCTCACAACTTAATAAATTTTGGTGGTGCAGTATTCTAGTCAGGGTGTGACGTATTGAAGGCGGGCCTAAAAGACCGCCGACGAGCATATCGATGAAGTTTCTTGTGCTGGCTTCCGTTGCCCAAACGGGGGCTTGTGCTGGAAGTTAAGAATGGTGGGTATAGCGTAATGGCATACGCGAAACTCCCACTATTCGTGGAGACTCTACGGGGTGGTAATAGGGTGAAAGCTATCGACTACTCTCTGAGATTAAACCTGCTATGCGGTGAATAAGAAGCTGTGTACAGTGTAGCTTGTTTTGAGTGAAATTTTGGGAGTAATGAACGCTCTTGTGTCCGTTGGCCAATGGATCAATTGCGAATGCTTTATGAAATGAATTTTGCAAAAGAAACTAAAATATGTGCCTCCCTGCCAAGGAAATCTTCTAGACTGCAAATCAGGCTTGTTGGAGATTATAGTACGGACTAAGTGGCGATTCGGTTGTGCGAATGGTAACATCGCATGCACAAGATTAAAAGGAAACTGCTTTCTCGGCGACGGAAAGTTCCTGTGTGGGAAATCCTACCGAACCTATGCCGTAAGGTTTATCTAACGAGTCACCACCTAATTTATAATTGTAAGTTAATAGCTTATCACTACAAATGGGGCAGTTTGCAATTAGCGAAACTTCCCCAAATTTTTATAGGAATAATATGAAAAGTACAGACCCTGTCCCTAAAACGCACAAACATCATGACGAGCAAACCGGCGAAGTTGCTCATCACGAAACTGACAAACGCAAAAAACAAGACAAGAAAAAGCATCAAAAACGCAATTTGTGGCCACTAAAAGCCATGCTTATCACTTTGATACTTTCTGCCCTTGTAAACATCTTTTCCACATTGGTGCTTGATGGTGCCAAACTGTGGCTCGCAATTACAATTACGTTGCTCATTGTACTGTTGGGTGTCATTTTTGATATCATTGGTACCGCTGCAACATCTTGTGATATCCAACCATTGTTGGCAATGGCTTCTCGCAAGGTAAAGGGTGCCAAAACTGCCGTAAAGCTTGCACAAAAGAGCGATATCGTTTCCAACGTGTGCAACGACATTGTTGGTGATATTTGTGGTATTGTGTCTGGTGCGTGCGCTGCAACAATCACTGCATCGGCTCTTTCGGGGCTAACAAACACAACACTTGTAATTACTTTGACAATTGCAGTGTATGCTGTAATATCCACTTTGACAATCACATTAAAAGCCATCGGCAAAGGTATTGCAGTAAACAACGCAACAAATATCATATTTAATGTTGCAAAAATTTTGAGTATATTCCACAAAGAAGGTTAATGTGTTAGAAAATATCAAAAATATCCATGACCTACAAAAACTTGACGTCAAACAGTTGCCTCAACTGTGCCAAGAAATTCGTCAAAAGCTCGCCCACGATGTAAGTCGCAATGGCGGACATTTGGCAAGCAATCTTGGTGTGGTAGAGTTGTCTGTTGCCCTTCACTATGTGTTTGGCGACGATGACAAAATTGTTTGGGACGTCGGTCATCAAAGCTACGTTCACAAAATTCTTACCTCTCGCGGTGAGAATTTTTGCACTTTACGCCAAAAAGATGGTATTTGTGGATTCCCTGATAGTGCCGAAAGTGACCGCGATAGTTTTGGTACAGGTCATGCTGGCACAGCAATCTCCGCTGCACTTGGACTTGCAAAAGCTCGCGATGTTGCAGGTCAAAACCACAATGTTATTGCCATTGTTGGCGATGGCGCGATGACTTGTGGCACAACCTACGAAGCTCTCAACAATATTGGCAAAACCAAGATGCTCATCATCTTGAACGACAACAATATGTCCATTTCCGACAATGTTGGTTCGGCCACTCGAAATATGTCAAAAATGCGCGTAGGCAAATACGACAAAAACAAGCGTAAGCTCAAGGCATTTTTGCACAAAATTCCGCTAATTGGCAAACCAATCTACAAATTTTTGCGTTGGTGCAAGCGTCGTGCAAAGTTGGGATTTGTTCGTAATAGCTATTTTGATACATTCAATCTCAAGTATGTTGGCGTAATTGATGGCAACGAAATCAAAGATTTGGTTTTTTACCTCAAAAATATCCGCGATAACGTTGATAAGCCAACTGTCCTACATATAATCACTAAAAAAGGCAAAGGCTATGCCCCTGCCGAGCAAGATCCCGTCAAGTATCATGCAGTACCAGTCGGTGGCTTTGCTGAAGATACAACTGACGGCTTGGAAGAATCGAACAACCCAACAACGGAAAATGTTGCTGAAAGTTCAAATATTGTTGGCCAAACACTATGTCGACTTGCCGACAGCAATAACAAAATTGTTGCAATTTCTGCCGCAATGACAAATGCTGTTGGTCTAAAAGATTTTGCTACTAACTACCCAGATAGATTTTTCGATGTTGGTATTGCCGAAGAACATGCAGTAACATTTGCTGCAGGCCTCGCAAAGGGTGGTGCTCGTCCATTTGTTTGCATCTACTCCACATTTATGCAACGTGCTTACGACCAAATCTTGCACGATGTTGCCATTCAAAACTTGCCGGTAACACTTTTGCTTGACCGCGCCGGCTTTGTTGGTGAAGACGGCAAAACACACCAAGGTTTGTTTGATTTGTCCTACCTTGGCAACATTCCCAATCTAAAAATTTGGACGCCTGCAACTGCCACTCAATTGCAACAAATGATTGTAAAATCCCTTGACGAACAAGGCCCAGTTGCTATCAGATACCCACGCACTTTGCCAATGGACAATTTGCAACTCAACGAAGGCTGGAATGCCTTTGGCTCGGTGGATGCTAAGGTAAAACTGTTGTGTGTCGGCCCAAGAATTCTAAAAAATGCAATCAATTTGCAAGGGGATAGTGTTCAAGTTGTAAATGTAACAACAGTAAAACCACTTGACGAAAATTACCTTGCAACAATCAAACCAACAGACATTGTAGTCACCATCGAAGAAAACGTACTTTGGGGCGGTTTTGGCAGTAGTGTTGCAACCGAGTTGTCTAAAACTGGATGCAACGTTATCTCGTTGGGTGTAGACGACAAATTTGTTGCTCACGCTACGGTAGACCAACAACTTAAATTGTTTGCCCTTGATGAACAATCATTGCAACAGTTTGTTTCAAAATTATTGTAATTTTATTCATAATATTGTATAATATGCATATACGCAATCATTCTAATATTGCGTTATATGGAGGAAATTTATGTCACGTTCATCACGACAATCTAAAATTTTGAGTTTGATTGCAATTCATGATATCGATACTCAGGAAGATTTGGTGCGCTTGCTTGCCAACGAAGGTTTTGTTGTCACTCAAGCAACAGTTTCTAGAGATATCAAGGAACTTGGACTTGTAAAAACTCTTGGTGCTGATGGCGCTTATCGCTATACAACAAAGCAAACAATCGACTTTACTATTTCCACAAAGTTGCTCAACGTTGTTAGAGAGGCAACCTTGTCGGTGGTTGTTGCAAACAACTTGGTTGTTGTCAAAACAATTGCTAACAGTGCTTCGGCGGTATCTGTTGCCTTCGAGCAAATACTCGGCAACGAAATTGTCGGTCTTGTTGCCGATCGCAACACAATATTGATTGTCTGCATGACAGAAGTGCAAGCCAATGCTGTTGCAAATCAAGTAAAGCAACTCATCTAATTGAAACTAGTTATTTGTAACAATTTCTACATAATTTGCAAAAGATACTATGATTAAAAATCTTGTAATTGACAATATTGCTCTTATCGAGCATGTAGATATCGACTTTAGGGAAGGCCTAACAGTGCTAACAGGCGAAACGGGTAGTGGTAAATCCATTATCATCGATTCGCTTGCCTTTGTGCTGGGTGATCGTGCGGACAAAACGCTGATCAAGCATGGTTGCGACTTTGCTGCCGTTTCTGCCTTGTTCGAAGTTGAGCCAGATTCCCCTGTGCTAGCAAAGCTACGCGAGTACGGTTTTGGCGACGATTGCGAAATTTTGATTACTCGCAAAATGTCATTGGCGGGCAAAAACGAAATTCGTATCCAAGGCAAGGTTGCAACTTTGGCAATTCTAAAGGAAGTTTGCTCCAAGCTTGTGGATATTTTTGGCCAAGGACAACACTTGGCTCTATTGGATGAAAAAAATCAACTGTCCGTATTGGATGCCTTTTGTGATTTTGATGGTTGTGATGCGCAACTCGAACAACTCTACGGCAAATATCAAGAAATTTGCACCGAAATGAAGGCTTTTGGTGGTAGCGATGCCGAAAGAGCTCGACTAATTGATATTCTCAAATTCCAAATTGACGAACTGGAAAATGCAAATTTGGACGAGGAAGAGGAAAACGAACTAATAGCCACGCACAAACGTCTGGTTAATATTGAAAAAATCACTTCGGCATTGTCAAATGCTGTGGCATTATTGGCATCAGATGGCGGAGCGGTTAATGGTCTATCTCATGCGTGTAACCTTTTGCGCAGTATTTCCAATGTGGAAGAAGATAGTGCCGACCTTGCCGAACGTCTTGATTCCGCTCGATTGGAAGTAGACGATATTTGCCAAACTTTGGAAGATATTTTGTCCAAAACGGAAATTTCTCAAGAGGAAATTGACCGCTTGGAAGGTCGTCTTGAGTACATTCGCACAATCAAGCGCAAATATGGTGGAAGCATTGCCGAAGCGCTAAAATTCCTTGACGATGCTAAAAAGCAATACGACAATTTGGTAAATGCAACGGAGCGCATAGCGGATTTGCTTGCTGAAAAGACGGAGATTGTCCGTAAAATGTACGCACTTGCAACTAAAAAATCTCAAATTCGCAAGGATACTGCGGACAAGCTTTCAAAGCGCATCATGGCCGAGCTTTCCGATTTGGGTATGCGTGGTACAACGTTTGTTGTGGATTTTACAGTTCAAACAATGGACGAATTTGCAAAAATGCCATCATCGGATGGTATCGACACAGTAGAGTTTTTGATGTCCGCAAACGTGGGCGAACCGGTAAAACCACTTGCAAAAGTCATTTCCGGTGGCGAAATGTCCCGTTTTATGTTAGCGGTTAAAAACATCACAGCCCTTGCTGAAAAAATTCCAACAATGGTATTTGACGAAATTGATACGGGTATTTCCGGTAATGTGGCGCAAATTGTCGCTGGCAAACTTGCAAATGTATCATCTAACACTCAAGAAGGATACCAATGCATTGTTATCACTCACTTACCTCAAATTTGCGCAATGGCAGACACTAACATGCGTATTGAAAAGTTCGAGCAAGATGGCAAAACTCACACAACCCTTACTTTGTTGGACGAAAGTAACAAGGCGCAAGAGGTTGCTCGACTTATGGGTAGCATTGGCGAACATGCACTTGTTTCCGCTCAAGAACTAATCACTTTTGCAAACGACTACAAAAAGACAATTCATGCATAATATGCATTTCGGCACAGCAAATTTGGGTGCCTAAAGAGGTTTACTATGGGATTTTTCCAAAAAATTATTGATGGTTTGAAAAAGACCAAGGAAAGAATCGGTTTCAAACTTAACGAAATTTTCAAGCGTGGTATCTTTGACGAAGATTTCTACGAAGAACTTGAGTTTATTCTTCTTAGTGCCGATGTCGGCGAAGAAACTGCCGAAGATATCATCGATCAACTTCGTGAGCGCATGCGCCAAGATCGTGTAGCTGATGCAAAACGCGCCAATCAATATCTTCGCGAAGTACTTTGCGACATTTTGGGTGACGAAAAGTTTGAGCTACAAACACCTTGTGTCATCACGGTTGCAGGCGTAAATGGTGTTGGCAAAACAACAACCATTGGTAAACTTGCTAACATTTTTGTAAAACAAGGCAAATCAGTTGTTATTGCTGCTGCTGATACCTTCCGCGCTGCCGCAGGTGAACAACTGGAAGTTTGGGCAAAGCGCGCAGGCGTGCGTATCATCAAGCACGAAGAGGGTAGTGATCCTGCCGCTGTTGTGTTTGATGCAGTTTCCTCTGCAAAGAGCAAAGGCACCGACATTGTTTTGGTGGATACAGCTGGACGTCTTCACAACAAAAAGAACTTGATGGAAGAGCTAAAAAAGATTGACCGCGTAATTGAACGCGAGCACCCAACTGCATCTAGAAAAAATTTGATTGTTTTGGATGCAACAACTGGTCAAAATGCCATTGCTCAAGTGGAAGTTTTTGACGAAGCTATCGATATTGATGGTATCGTTTTGACAAAGCTGGATGGTACTGCAAAGGGCGGTGTAGTTCTTGCTATCAAGCACGATATGGATATCCCTGTCTACTTTGTTGGCGTTGGCGAAGGTATCGACGATTTGTTGTACTTCGATCCTCAAAGCTACGTAGAAGGTATCATTTAATTTTACAGTCACTTTGGTGGCTTTTTACAGTCGCATTTTGCGACTGTTTTCATTTGGAGAATTGTATGCAACACACAATGAATTTACACAATGCACCCTTTGAGAAAATCAAAAGTGGCGCAAAAACTGTAGAAATGCGCCTTTTTGACGAAAGGCGTAAAAATATCAACGTTGGAGACACAATTTTGTTTACCAACAACACAACGGGCGAGCAACTGTGCGTACAAGTAACTAAGATGGAAGTATTTGCAAATTTCCAAGAACTTTACGCCAACTACGACAAAATTTCCATTGGCTATGAACCTAGCGAAATTGCAAATCCCGCAGATATGTATTTGTACTACACAAGTGAGCAAATTACTACCTATGGTGTAGTTGCCATTGGTATCAAACTTTGCTAAATTTGTTGTAAAATTTGACTAAAAGTTGTGTAAATTGCTTGACAATATAAGGATATTTGTATAAAATACCTACTGTAAAGTAAATCTGCTTTACACCAAGGGGAAACAATGGCATTGACAAAGATTGAACTTGCAAAATTGTTGGGAGTATATGGCCCAATGCTCACTCAAAAACAACGTGATGCGCTGGCTATGTATTGCGAATACGATTGCTCTTTGTCGGAGATTGCTGACGAAGTTGGCATTTCTCGACAAGGTGTGCGCGACTTGCTCGTCAATGCGGAAAAAACCCTTACAAAATTGGAAGAAAATTTGCATCTAGCAGAGTTTGTGAGTGAAATCACAATTGCAGTTGCAAACAACGATATGGAAAAGGTTAGCGAAATAGTCAATGGCTATGTCGCAAAGGAGTAAAAATGGCTGCTTTTTCTAACTTGACAGACAGAATCAACCATATTTTTACCAAACTCAAAAACCGTGGTGCGCTCAGCGAATTGGAAATCAAGCAAGCTATGCGCGAAGTTCGCGTTGCGCTTCTCGAGGCGGACGTAAACTATACCGTTGCCAAAGATTTTATTAGTAAAGTTACCGAACTTGCTATGGGCGAAAAGATCTTGAAGAGTCTTACTCCCGGACAACAAGTTATCAAAATTGTAAACGAACAACTCATCGAGCTACTTGGATCTACTCAATCCAAGCTTGGTGTATCCCCCAAATTGCCAACAATCATCATGATGTGTGGTTTGCAAGGTGCTGGTAAAACAACCATGTGCGGAAAACTTGCATATCATCTTCAAAAACAAGGCAAAAAGGTGTTGCTTGTTGCTGACGACGTGTATCGTCCAGCGGCAATCAAACAATTGGAAGTTGTTGCTAACAAAGTTAAGTGTGGCTTCTTCGAGATGGGCCAAGGCAATCCTGTAAAGATTGCTAAAAGCGGTGTGGAATTTGCCAGCAAAAATGGCTTCGACACTGTGATTATCGATACGGCCGGCCGTTTGCATATCAACGAAGAACTCATGACGGAGCTCAAATCCATCAAAAAAGCTGTTGATGTGTTCGAAACATTGTTGGTTGTTGACTCCATGCTCGGTCAAGATGCCGTTAACGTTGCAAAAACCTTTGACGAAGCGTTGGATATCACCGGCGTTATCATGACAAAGTTGGATGGCGACACTCGTGGCGGTTCAACATTGTCCATCAAAGCGGTAACAGGCAAGCCAATCAAGTTCTGCGGTACAGGCGAAAAGCCAGAAGATTTGGAAATCTTCTACCCAGACAGAATGGCATCACGTATTTTGGGTATGGGTGACGTGCTTACTCTTATAGAAAAGGCCCAAACGGCCATCGACGAAGAAGAAGCACTCAAAATGGCCAAAAAATTGCAAAACTCAACCTTCGACTTGGAGGACTATCTCAAGCAATTTGAGCAACTTTCCAAGATGGGCGACCTCAACGACATCGTTGGTATGATCCCCGGAGCAAGCAGACTAAAGCTTGGCGACAAAAAGGTTGACGAAAAACAACTTGCGCGCAACAAGGCAATCATTCAATCAATGACTCCCGAAGAGCGCAAAAACCCCAAAATCTTGAATTACTCTCGCCGTAAGCGTATTGCTGCAGGTTGCGGATTGCAAGTTCAAGATGTAAACAGACTCATCAAGCAGTACGAACAAACCTGCGACATGATGAAAAAGATGAGCAAATCTAAGCGTTTGCCTTTCTAACAGACAAAAACTTTGCAAAAAGTTTTAATAAATCAAAAACAAATTTATTTATAATCACTTTGGAGGAAAACAAAAATGGCAGTAAAAATGAGATTGACAAGACTTGGTGACAAAAAAAGTCCTTTCTACCGTGTTGTAGTTATTGACTCTCACAAGGCGCGTGATGGTCAATACGTTGACTTGGTTGGTACATACAACCCATTGACAGAAGAACTTAACCTTGATACAGACAAGGCTAAGAAATGGATTGACTGTGGCGTTCAACCAACAGAAACAGTTAGAACTCTTCTTGTTCGCACAAACGTTCTCGAACCTAAAAAAGCACACAAGGCGTAACCTGAGGTAAGTCATGTTGGAACTTGTCACCTACATTGTAACAGAACTTGTTGACGATAAATCCGCTGTCAATATCACATCTGCGGAAAATGATGGTGTCGAAACCATCACAATTCGCGTTGCTGAAAAGGATATCGGCAAGGTTATCGGTAAGCAAGGCAAAATTGCTATGTCCATTCGTACCTTGGCAAAGGCTGTAGGTATCCGCGAAGGCAAGCGTTACAATATCGAGATTGAAGACTAATTGAATTTGCCACAAGGTTTCTTGTGGCAAATTTGCTATGTACTAATATGAAAATTGAAATTGGAAAAATCACAAAGGCACAAGGTATCAAAGGTGAAGTAAAATTGCTTTGCTACGTTGACGATGCACACATGCTCAAAAGTGTAAAAAACGTTTTTATCGGTCAAAACTCCCACAAAGTCCTCAAATGCCGTCCTGACGGTAATTTTTGCTATCTTTTGTTGGATGGAATTTCCGATCGCAACACAGCGGAAAGTTTGCGCGAGTGGGTTGTGTATGCGGAAAAGGACAGCTTGACTCTCGATAAAGGCAGATATTTTATCGAAGACCTTTTGGGATGCACAGTTGTGCTCACAAATGGCGCAAACGTTGGCAAAGTTGTAGACATTTTGCAATATGGCGCGGCAGACGTGTACATGTGCGAAGGGGAAAAGAACGTTTCCTTCCCATTTTTGAAGGATCTTGTTGTGTCCGTCGATATTCAACGCCAAATCATCACTCTTGACGAAAATCGTTTCGAGGAGGTTTGTGTGTATGAAGATTGACGTTTTGACCTTGTTTCCAGAGATGCTTGACTCCCTAAAACACTCTTTGATGGGCAAAGCCTTGGATAAGGGCTTGTACGAGCTAAATTGCCACAACATTCGCGACTACTCAAAGGACAAGCATAAAAAATGCGATGATACACCTTTTGGTGGTGGTGCTGGCATGGTTATGACTCCACAACCCATTCATGATTGTATCATGGCGGTCGATCCCGAGCACAAAGCAAAGCGCATCTATATGTCTCCACGTGGCAAGGTGCTAAATCAATCTTTGGTGCGCGAGCTATCTAACTGCGAAAACTTGCTCATTTTGTGTGGACACTACGAAGGAGTGGATCAACGCATTATCGATATGGATATCGACATGGAAATCTCCATTGGCGACTATGTTCTTTCCGGTGGCGAAATTCCAGCAATGGTGCTGATTGACTCGGTGCTTAGATATGTTCCCGATGTGCTTGGCAATGCCGATAGTACAGCAGACGAATCCTTCTCCAAGCCATTGCTCGAGTACCCACAATATACCCGTCCACAAGAGTTTTTGGGTGTTAAAGTTCCTGATGTTTTGGTTAGCGGTAACCACGCAAAAATCAATCAATGGCGCGCAGAGCAATCCTTGGAAATCACCAAAAAGAACCGTCCGGACCTGTTGGAAGAGTAATTTTTGCCCAACAATTTTCATCAATTTTAATCAAAACAATGGTACATGCAAATTTGTTGATTTTTACCAATTTTGGCAAATTTCGCACCAGATTTGCTTATCAATACTAAATATTGCGCATTTTTAGAATACTATGCGTAACATAATATCGAAATTTATAACAATTTTCTAACAAAAATGAAAGAACAAAGCACTAACGAAAGAAAATTGAATATTCAGTGGTTCCCTGGCCACATGACCAAAGCGCTCCGCATGATGGAGGAAAATGTCAAGATTGTCGATGCCATCGGCTACGTTTTGGATGCTCGTTCTCCGCTTGCTTGTTTCAACCCAAGCTTCGAAAAAATAGTGGGAAACAAGCCCTGCGTGTTTGTACTCAACAAGTGCGATTTGGCCGATGCTAAAAAGGTTGATGCTTGGATGAACTACTTCAAATCACGCAACCAAAAATGCATCAAATTGACCGCAACTGCATCTGCCGAGGCAAGTAAAATTACTTCGGCCCTTTGGGAAATTACTGCTCCAATTCGCGAAAAGTTCAAGGGAAAAGGCATTTTTAAACCAGTTAGATGTCTTATCATTGGTGTGCCAAACTGTGGTAAATCTACCCTTATCAACTGTTTGTCCGGCCGTAAAGCCGTTATCACAGGGGATAAGCCTGGCGTAACAAAGGGCAAACAATGGGTAAGATTGCAATCTGGCTTGGAACTTTTGGATACCCCAGGTACACTTTGGCCCAAGTTCGAAAATGACAAAATCGCATCTCGACTTTGCTTTATCGGTAGTGTCAAGGATGACGTTGTAGATTTGTACGAAGTATCCAATTGGCTTATTGCTGAGCTTGCAAAACAATATCCAGCTTTGCTTTGCGAACGCTTCAAAATTCAAATCGAAGGCAAATCCACTAGCGAAATCTTTGACGAAATCGCTAAAAAACGCGGTTTCTTGCTCCGCGGTGGCGATATCGACTGGGAACGCACAGCAAAAGCCATTTTGGACGACTTCCGCAAGGGCAAAATTGGCAAAATCACATTTGATACACCCGAGGAACTATGATGCTACAATACGAACAAAACTTGCAACAATCTGGTTGCACACTTATTGCCGGCATTGACGAAGCCGGTCGTGGCCCACTTGCCGGTCCAGTGGTGGTGGCAGGTGTAATAATGCCCCTTGACGATATCATCGAAGGCATCAACGATAGCAAAAAGCTCTCCGAAAAAAAGCGCGAAAAGTTGTTCGACCAAATCATGGCAAAGGCAATCGACGTTCAAGTTGCCATTCTCGATAGCCAAACAATCGACGAAATCAACATTTTGAACGCCACAAAGCAAGGTATGCTTCAATGCATCAACGGTTTTGCCAAGGTAGATCACGTGCTTATTGATGCGGTAAAGCTAAACACACCAGTTCCAACAACGTCCATCATTCACGGCGATGCCCTTAGTTACTCCATTGCTGCAGCAAGCATTGTTGCCAAAGTCACTCGTGACCGTATGATGTTAGACTACGCCAATCAATACCCACAATATAACTTTGCAAAACACAAGGGCTACGGCACAAAAGAGCACATCACCTTGCTCAAAGAGTACGGCCCTTGCCCAATACACCGCAAAACATTTATCAAAAACTTTTTCTAGTATGAACACGCGCACAAAAGGTAACCTTGGCGAAGATCTTGCAGTAAAATTCCTAAAAAAGCAAGGATACAAAATTGTCGAACGCAACTATACTTGTCAGTTTGGCGAAATAGATATCATCGCAAAACACCAAAACTACTACGTTTTTTTGGAAGTCAAAAGTCGCAAATCTGCCGATTTTGGCCTGCCACGCTATGCCGTAAACGTCCGCAAGCAACAAACAATCATATCTTGCGCCAAGTGGTGGCTTTCCCGTAACGAACTTATGGGTTCCCCTGTGCGTTTCGACGTGGTGGAAGTTGTTGGCGATGATGTAAACGTCATCACTAATGCCTTTTCCGCCAACTACGTACATCTTGCCAAAAAGTAGTGCAACTTTTTGTTGCTTGGCGCAAATTTGTCGATAACTGTTTTGTTAGTCGATAGCCAACCAACTTGCACATCTATCGCAAAAACAATGCAAAATTTTGCAAAAATCTACTCAAAACTTACACAAAATCAGTTGCTTTTATTCTACGCTTATGCTAGAATGTACTAGTGACTTCGGGCGGTCCTCTGACTTTGACTTTGTAGAGTGCATGAACGCTTAGTTAACAAAATAACAAAATCTTTTGGAGGAAAAGTCAAATGGACATCATCAAACAAATCGAAGCTCGTTCTTTGAGACAAGTAGCAGAATTCAAAGTAGGCGATACAGTTCGCGTTAACTTCAAGGTTATCGAAGGTAACAAGGAAAGAATCCAAGCTTACGAAGGTATCGTAATCGCTCGTAAACACGGCGGTTTGCGCGAATCCTTCACAGTACGTCGTCTTTCATCCGGTATCGGTGTAGAGAGAACATTCCCTCTTCACAGCCCAAAAATTGAAAGCATCGTAGTAACAAGAAAAGGTAACGTTAGACGTGCTAAACTTTACTACCTTCGCGAACGTACAGGTAAGGCTGCAAAAGTTAAGAGTGCCAACTAATCCAAGAAAAATGGAAGTAATCTCAAAAGAGATTGCTTCTTTTTTTTTATTTTAGTTTAATGCTTGGCCTATTGACAGATCTGTTACAACTATGTAAAATATTATTAGACATCAGCCAGCGTGTGATTTGTTTTACGAAACAGTAGAGCAAAATCGGTATTCAAAGTATAGGTATTATTAAATGAAGAAGAAAGTTATTTTGTATTGGGGATTCTTCCTGGTTATAATAGTGGCAATTCTGTTACCATTAGTCTTCATAATTGTGGAGATTTGTAATTATTCAGAGCACAGTATATCTAGCATATTTGCCTTAGGCCTTATGATGATTCTTTCAGTTGCGGCGCTCAATGAACTTTTCTCTTATACAATAATAACACGAGATACAATTGTTTTCAAATATAGACTTATTGGAAACCGCAGCAGTTTTGATATAGGAAAGGTAAATAAATTTGTAGTAGATGTTGCTTGTATTGATGACAGAAGAGCTGTTTATCTTATTGTTTATGCAAACAATAAAAATGGCCCAGTACTTGGCATTGGTAATGCCGCACTAATGGCTCTAATGAAGTATTGTCCTCACATACCAGTTGTATTAAAAGATATCGACTGGCGAATGATGCGTAGTACCGCAAAATACATAGTCAAACATCAGAAGACAAGCAAATTCAAGTGCAAACAACTTTGTGAATACTACCATCTGCCAAAGAAATTACTTGACCACACAAACAATTCCGATAACAACAATAGTGACGATGAGGAATAATAACTTACAGCGGAAGAATTTTCTTCCGCTGTTTTCTTTTGCAAAATTACGTTTAAATAATCTACTTCACAGCCATTCAAAGTAGCAAAAGAATATTTTTTCTTTACAAGGTGCACACTAAATCAAAGGGGTGTACTATGAGTAGGAAAATCGAAGTGTGCGGTGTGGATACTTCTACTTTGCCAAAACTGACCGCAAAGCAGTCAAATGAGCTTTTGCAAAAAATCAAGCAGGGGGATGCGGATGCCCGCAACTACTTTATCCATTGCAACATGCGATTGGTGCTTTCGGTGGTGCAACGCTACATTCACAGGGTTGGTAATCCCGATGACCTGTTTCAAATTGGTTGCGTGGGGCTCATCAAGTCGGTAGACAATTTCAACGTCGATTTAAACGTGCGGTTTTCCACCTATGCAGTGCCTATGATAATTGGCGAAATCCGTAGGTATTTGCGTGAGTCAAACTCTTTGCGTGTTAGTCGTGGAATTAGAGACGTTGCTTACCAAGCGTTACAAGCGCGCGAAAAGTTGGAAAACGAAATCAGTGGCGAAGTGTCCGTTGACCAAATTGCCGAGGAACTAAACTTGCCAATTTTCAAAGTAATGTACTGCCTTGATGCCATCAGCGATACTGTTTCCTTGTCGGATGCGGTGTATTCCAACGAAGAAGACAGTGTAAGCTTGGCCGACTCTCTTGCGGACGAAAAAACCAGCGAATTGTCTTGGGTGGATAACATTTCGCTATTCGATGCGCTGTCACACTTGGATGGAAAGGAGCGAAGTATCATCATGAAAAGGTATTTTCAGGGCAAAACACAGACGGAAATTTCCAAGGAAATTGGCTTGAGTCAGGCGCAAATTTCCCGTTTGGAAAAGAACGCAATATCTCAACTGCGCACAAACATGCAGTAGGGCTTGGCTCTAAATTGTCTGGTTTGTACTAAATTGTAATTTTTGCTCACAAAATAGTCTAAAGGAAGTTTGTATGGATATTAGCTACACCGATTTGCGTTGCAAGGACGTTGTCAATGTTGTAAATGGTGCAAAGATGGGAAAAATCATCGACTTGATTGTCGATTCCAACGGAAAGTGCGTTCTTGGGCTTGTTGTGCCGGGCGTGCGAAAAATTTTCAAGTCCAACGAGGATATTTTCATTCCATGGGATTGTATTGTCAAGATTGGCAGTGACACAATTTTGATCAATTTGGAATTGACCGCTGTAACAAATGTGGTGCGCAAAAGCAAAGGTGCACAAGAGCCAAGTGGCGAGGATTACTTGTAATTCTCGCTTTTTTACTTGTCTTTTAATAAATATATATATCAATTATTTGCTTTTTTCCGTTTTCTTTGGTATAATATCAGCATGCTTAAAGAAATAGTAATACAATCTAAACAACTTTTGTCCGATGCCATTTTGGAAAACACCGATTTGGGCTTTTATCGTGTGCAAAAAATCATCAAAAATCGCTCTGTAAAAATCAACGGCGTACGTGTTGGCGTGGATATGAACGTCAATGCTGGCGACGTTGTTTACGCATATTTGCCCGATCGCGAAAAGAACAGTATCGAAGTTGTCTACCGCGATGATAACATCTTGGTAGTCAACAAAAATGCCGGTATCGAAGTGGAAGGTCCAGACTCCTTGACGGAACGCATCAACAACATTTTGACCGATGCCGTTGCTGCGCCAGTACATCGTCTTGACCGCAACACAATGGGCTTGGTAGTGTATGCGCTTAACAAAACTGCCGAAAAAGAACTGTTGGATTCCTTCAAAGTGCGCGAAATTGACAAAACCTACAACTGCATTGTTGTTGGACAACCCAAGCAAAACAATGCAAAGCTGAAAGCATTTTTGTTCAAGGATGCCAAAAAGAGTTTGGTGTACATCTCCAACACTCAAAAGCAAGGTTATGTGCCAATCGAAACTCACTACCAACTCTTGAAGACAATGGGCGAACTCAGTTTGTTGGAAGTAAAGCTAATCACAGGCAAAACTCACCAAATCCGAGCGCACCTTGCTCATCTAAAAATGCCAATTCTCGGCGATGGCAAGTATGGCTACAACAAAGTTAACCGCCGTTACCGTGTAAAAACACAACTTTTGTGTTGCACAAAGATAACTTTCCATTTCAAACAAGGCACACTTAAGTATCTTGACGGAAAGAGCGTTGTATTAAATCTCGATCTAACTCAATACTACAAAAAATAGAGGGAACTTATGAAAAAACTTTTAGTAATTGCACTTTGCTTGGTAATGCTTTTTACTTTCACAGCTTGCTCAAGCTTCCAATTCTTGTCCAACTCCAAGGTTAACAATCTTGTAAAAAAATACTCCGAAAATGGTAAATTGCCACAAGTGGAGATGACACTTTCCTACAAGACAAGTAAAAACTCCACTCCAATGAAGATCAAAGTGGTGTACGAATTGCTTTTGGACAAAACACCAATTTCCGTAATTAGCTTTATCAACTTGCTTAACGAAGGTAGATACGACAACGTTGTTGTTGACAGTAAGTCTACAAACCATTTGAGCATTGGTCGTTTTACCTACATGGCACCTACATCTGACGATTCCAACTCCGACCAACGTGCGGTTTCTGGTATCACTCCAGACAAGCAAGAAGAAAGACTCTACTTGTTTGCAAAGAACTACGGCACATTTGCTGGCGAATTTAAGAACAACAACTTCAAACCATATGGTAAAATTGCAGAAGGCGACGATGGTTTTGCAAAGTTCGATATGTTCTCCCTTGCAATGTATCACGATGTAGCAAACTCCAAATCCAACGAAAAGGATCAACAAGAGGAATACAAGCGTGCATACAACTCTGCAGATGGTAGATTGATGCTTTCTTTGGGAACAACACAAAATGGCGATGCTCCTAGCTACAAGGATTACGCTGTGTTTGCTCGTCCTATTAGCTTTAGCGTATCTATCGACGGTAGCGAGTTTTCCAATCCTATTGCTCAATTGGATGCTTACCTTCTCAACCAAATTAGATCTGTTGCATCCAAAACAATTACTATCTCTGGAACAAACTACGCACCAATCCAAATTGATGTTTCTTTCCAAATGGTTGCGGGCAACATCGACTGGGCAAATATCAAAGATAACTACTTGGTAGTAGCTGAGTAATTTTTCGAAGGCAACCCTTTGGTTGCCTTTTTATTAACTATGCTAAAAATTTTTCAACTTGACAAAAACTCAATAGCAAAGAAGATTGGTCTCAAAAAGGACGATATCATTGTTGCATTTGATGGCGAAAAGGCCAAAGATATGCTGGATGTTGCCTACTACGACAATCAAAGCGAATTTTCCATCACAGTGGTGCGTGGCGAAAAGCAACTAACGTTTGATGTTTGCAAAGATTCCTACCAACCTATGGGCTGGGATTTCTACGACCAATGCTATATCGAACCACGTTGGTGTGCAAACAAATGCGTTTTTTGCTTTGTAGACCAACTGCCCAAAGGTCAACGTCCAACACTGTATGTAAAGGATGATGACTGGCGTTTGTCTTTTGTTTCAGGAAACTACGTAACATTGACAAACATAACCGATGCGGAAATTGCCCGTATCATTGCAAAAAAGTTTTCTCCATTGTACATTTCCGTTCATGCAACGAATGACGATGTGCGCAAAATGCTCCTTGGCAATCCCAAAGCGCGCCCAATCATGCCACTTTTGAAAACTTTGGCCGATGGTGGCATCACAATGCATACCCAAGTGGTAATGTGCCCCGAACTCAACGATGGCAAGGTGCTTGAGCAAACTTTAAATGATTTGTACTCCTTGTACCCAGCTGTAAAAAATTTGTCAATTGTGCCAGTGGGTCTCACAAAGCATCGCGCATGCTTGCATGGCTTAAAGCAAGTATCC
>JAZRHU010000057.1:0-21363 GCA_045644945.1 Candidatus Fimimonas sp.
CTTTCCGCCCTTCAATGGTCGCTACGAAGAGTCCGGCTTTACAAAGCAATTTGTAGCTGCAGATATTCCAACAGTAGTGTACGGCCACCTTCACGGCAAGGATTGCCGAGCAAACTTGCACTTCAAAAAGTTCAATATCGACTTTTACCTTACCAGTTGCGACCTTGTAAAGAACAAACTCACATTGATCTACGACAGCAATCCAATGGACGTTGCGCTCAACGACTGATATTTATTTGAAAATATAATACCCATCTGCATAATGCAGGTGGGTGTTTTGTTGTGTATTACCACAACCGCCAAATCGTTTGACTATTTGTGCAAATCTTGGTATACTGCCATAGTAATTGACGAGGCACTATGAAAATCAAACTTTCCGACCACTTTACAATTAAAAAACTACTCCAGGCCACCTTCCCAACAATTGCTATGATGGTGTTTATTTCCATCTACTCAATTGTGGATGGTGTTTTTATTGCGAACTTTGCTGGCACAGCAGCTTTTAGTGGCGTAAACTTGATTTTCCCAGTGATCATGGTTATAGGTGCAGTAGGTTTTATGCTTGGTGCAGGTAGTGCGGCATTGGTTGCCAACACTCTTGGCGAGGGAGACAAACCACGTGCAAACAAAATTTTTACCATGATGTTGTACTTTACCATCATTTTGGGTGTAATTTTGTCTATAACAGTATTTTTGCTTGTTGAGCCACTAACACATTTTATGGTTAAAATTGGCGGTCAAGAGGTGTCGCAAGAAATGATTGATGCGGCCATAGTTTACGGACGAACCTTGACTGTGTTCCAAGTGGCATTCATGGTACAAAACTACTTCCAAAGCTTGTTTGTAGTAGCGGAAAAAGCCGACAAAGGTTTTGCTATCACTGCTATTGCGGGATGTTGCAACATGGTGCTTGATGCATTGTTTGTTGGACTATTCAAGTGGGGTGTTGTTGGTGCGGCTTTTGCGACAGGCATCAGTTGTTGTGTTGGTGCACTGATACCAATTGCCTACTTTGCAAAACAAAACAACAGCCTACTCAAGTTTGCCTCTACCAAACTGGAACTAAAAGTGCTTGGCAAAGCATCGTTAAATGGCTCGTCAGAGTTTGTCTCCAACGTGGCAATGAGTATTGTATCCATTTTATTCAACATGCAACTTTTGCGATATATTGGCGAAAAGGGTGTTGCAGCCTATGGCGTAATTTGTTATGCTGGGTTTATCTTTTGCGCAATTTTCTTTGGCTACAACATTGGTATAGCCCCAGTTATTGGCTACCACAATGGTGCACAAAACCATGCCGAGCTCAAGAGTTTGCTAAAAAAGAGTTTGCTAATTTTGGTAGTTTTTAGCATTGCACTTGTTGCCATTGTGGAATTGTTTGCTAAACCTCTTTCAGCAATATTCTCTGCTGGCGACCAAGAGCTTTTGGATATCACCGCCCATGGCTTTAGATTGTATGGATTGTCCTTTGCCCTTTGTGGTTTTTGCATTTTCTCATCGGGATTCTTCACCGCATTGAACGATGGTGTAACATCGGCAACCATTTCCTTTATTCGTACGCTGTTATTCCAAATAGTTTGTATTTCCATTTTACCATCACTTTTGGGCATCAACGGCATTTGGTTGTCTGTTGTAGTTGCCGAGATTTTTAGCATAGTTGTTTGCTTTGTGTGCTTTGCTGTCAATCGTAAAAAGTACCAATATGCCTAAGCTATTTTTACAAGAAAAAAGGTCTGCTAAAATTGCAGGCCTTTTTGTATCTGTCGATGTGCAACGCGTTACATCTTCAGTGTGCTATTTGACTTTGCTAACAGCTTAATGTTTGAAAAATGCAAATGCTTTCGTTGGTATTTATAGCATATTTTTGCACGATTCCAAACAACTTTCCTCGTAGTGCAAAATTTCCTTTAGCAAAGTTGCTGTTTGCGGATGTGCATCTTGATATTTTTTGTCCAAACGGTACAAATCAATAATACCATTCAATGTGCCTTGCATCATTATCTTTGCTACGTGCGTTTGTTTTTGATTGGCAAGCATCTTGGATTTGATACCCATGTTTGCCATCGCGAGAGCAAATTTTGGCGCAGGAGTGGGGTCGAACCCAAGGTTGGCACCAACTGTGCCAATTTGCTCGATGTAGTGATCGTACTGTTCGATTTGTTTGTGCAAACGCTCTCTGATATCCTTTTGTTCGACATACTTGCAAAGTGTTTTGATTGTGCCTTGCGCCATTGTAACATTTTTGTACATGTCGCTGATAAGTTCTTTGGTAGATTGTACATTGCAATTGTTTTCGTCTACTGTGCTCATATTATTCCTCCACATCATCATCGTCATCTAAAAAGGCATCACGCCAAGATAGATGGACGTCTTCAATTTGCAATTTGCATGGTGCGTAGGTATCGAACATGCGATTTCGACATGTTTCGTAGTTACAGTAGTATTCGTGACCAATTTGTTTGCTTTTTGGCATGTTTGTTCTCCTTTGATTGTGTAGTGTAGTTTGCTAAAAGTATGAGCAAATTTTTGCAAATTATTCTACATCTAGCACAACCCCAGCAATTTTGGCATAAAATATGTCTGACAGTAAATGGGCTAGTTGCAGAAAAAAATCTGTGTCATTGACTATTGACACTCACATTTATTTGGAGTATAATTTATTCGGTTCAATTTGGGCAATCACAGTCGGCTGCAACCCAAATATTTTGTAAAAGGACAATGTTATGAAGGTAATCGTAGTAGAAAACTACCAACAAATTGGCGAACAAGGCGCACGAGTAATTGCGGATGTTATCAAAAATAACCCCAATGCTGTATTGGGACTTGCCACAGGCACAAGCCCAATTGGCATCTACCAAAACTTAATTGCGATGTGCAAAAATGGCGAAATTTCCTTTACCAATGTAAAAACGGTAAATTTGGACGAGTATGTGGGGCTTGATGGCACTCACTCACAAAGTTATCGCTATTTTATGAACGATAATTTGTTTAATCACGTGGATATCGACAAAGCTAACACATTTGTTCCCAATGGTGTGGCGGAAGACCTCGATGTCGAGTGTGCCAGATACACAGCGCTGGTAAATAGCTTGGTGCAAGACATTCAGCTTTTGGGTATCGGCTCAAACGGCCACATTGCCTTCAACGAGCCAGGCACACCATTTGACAGTACAACGCACGTGGTAAACCTTACGGAAAACACAATCAAGGATAACTCACGTTTGTTTGATGATATCAGCCAAGTGCCAACAAAGGCGCTAACAATGGGTATTGCAAACATCATGAACGCCAAACGTATTTTGATTGTTGCCAATGGCAAAAACAAGGCTCAAGCAATCTACAACATGGTCAAAGGTCAAGTTGACACCGCTTGCCCAGCATCGGTATTGCAAAATCATCCCGATGTTACCGTTATCGTTGATAAAGACGCATCTTCACTACTATAAACACGTAAAAGGTAAAATATGAAATCCAACTTAGCAATTTGCAAACTTATCAAATATGCCGAAAATTATCTCGGCTTGCACCCCGCAGATATCAACTACAAAGTAAACACAATTTTGGACTTGTTGAACATCTCCTACTTCGAGCAAGTTCCTGTTGAATATGTCACAACGGATATTGCCGAACTTCTTGCGGAGTTTACTTCTGCTTGTGTAGAAGATGGTATTTTCGAGCAACAAGATGGTTCATACTACTGTGACAAGGTTATGGGCGCATTGTCCATTTTGCCAAGCTCTGTTGATGGCGTATTCCATCAAATCTATGCTGAACATGGCTCCAAGATGGCAATGGAGTGGTTGTACGGCTACTGTGTTGCTAACAACTATATCAAAAAAGCCGTTTTGGACAAAAACCCACGTTTCGATTCCAACGGTTTGGTGGTAACAATCAACCTTGCCAAGCCAGAATTCCGCGATCCAAAGCAATCAGCCCAAGGCAACAAGGTGCAAGGTGGCTACCCTAAGTGCGTTATTTGTCGCGAAAACGAAGGTGTTGTATCTCGTAGTAAATGCACTTTGCGCACAGTATCTTTGACTCTTGGTGGCAAACCATGGTTTTGGCAATTTTCCCCATACGGCTACTTCCGCGAACATGGTATTGCTGTAAACACAACCCACACACCTATGAAGGTGGACAAGCAAACCTTTGTTAACATCTTGGATTTTGTCGATCAATTCCCAAGCTATTTTATTGGTAGCAATGCTGCATTGAAGCGTATCGGTGGTAGTGTACTTGCTCATGATCACTACCAAGGCGGTGGCGAAATCCTGCCTATGCACAAGGTGGGATTTAGACAAATGTTTACAATGCCAGGCTACGAAGATTTGCAAATTGGCATTGTGGATTGGCACAATACGGCAGTTCGTATTTGTGGTACAAATCGCAACAAAATTGTTGAGCTTGCAACAGTTATCAACGATGCTTGGAACACCTACTCTAACGAAGAGTTGGGGCTTATTCCCGCAACAGCGGACGAGCAACACCATGCAACAAGTCCAACTGTTGTTAAAAAGGGCGATGTCTACGAACTTACAATCATTTTGCGTAGCAACATCACAACGGACGAGTTCCCCGATGGCGTGTTCCATGCTCATCCCGAGTTCCACATCATCAAAAAGGAATCTATCGGCTTGATTGAAGCGCAAGGCTTGTTTATTTTGCCAGGCCGTCTTCAAAAACAACTTGCCGATGTAGAAAGATGCATTGCAAATGGACTTTTGACGGAAGATCTCAAGGATTTCCAAATGGTCTACGACGAAACTGTTGCCATTGTAAACAAGGGGGTTGGCAACATTCACAAAGCAATGGAAATGGAGCTTGGCTCCATTTGTGAGCGTATTCTCAAAAATACAGCAGTATTCAAAGATGATAGTCAAACAATCGCATTTATGCAAGGTTTGGGCTTTCAACTAAAATAAAGGAGATATAACATGAAAATTCTCGTGACAGGTGGTGCAGGCTACATTGGTACGCACACCGCAGTAGAACTTTTGGACAAGGGGTACGAAGTTGTAGTTGTGGACAATTTGTCCAATTCATCAAAGTTGGCAGTTGAACGTGTTGAACTAATTACAGGTAAAAAGGTTTCCTTCTACGAAGGCGACGTTCGCGACCGTCAACTTATGCAACAAATTTTTGACGAAAACAAAATTGATTGGGTAATTCACTTTGCTGGACTCAAGGCAGTTGGCGAAAGTTGTGCAAAACCACTTGAGTACTACGACAATAACCTCTATGGCACACTTGTGCTTTTGGAAACAATGCGCGAACACAACTGCAAAAAACTTGTGTTCAGCTCCTCCGCAACTGTGTATGGCGATCCCGAAGTGTTGCCTTTGACGGAGGAATGCAAAACTGGTGGCACAACCAATCCATATGGCACAAGCAAGTACTTCCAAGAAATCATCTTGACAGACTTGCACAAGTCGGATAACGATTGGACGGTGGTGCTCCTTAGATACTTCAACCCAGTAGGCGCACACGAAAGCGGTCTTATTGGCGAAGATCCACAAGGTATCCCAAACAACCTTACACCATACATTGCAAAGGTTGCCATTGGCGAACTTGCGGAAATTGGTGTGTTTGGCAACGACTACGATACCCCAGATGGCACAGGTGTACGCGACTACATCCACGTTGTAGACCTTGCAAAAGGCCACGTTGCTGCAATCGATGGTATCAAGGAAAGTGGTAGATATGTCTACAACCTTGGCACAGGCAACGGCTACTCCGTTTTGCAAGTGATTGATGCCTTTGGTAAAGCTTGCAACAAAAAGCTTCCATTTGCTATCAAACCACGTCGTGCAGGAGACATTGCAACATGCTATGCAGATGCATCCAAGGCAAAGCGTGAACTTGGTTGGGAAGCAACACTCAACATTGACGATATGTGTGCATCCCTTTGGAATTGGCAATCCAAAAACCCCAAAGGATACAAAAATTAGTAGTCGAATTTTCGATAAAAGAGTTGGCAAACGTATCAGAAACATTGGGCTATTTGCTTACGAAAATGGATAATATTTTTGTAAGAAAACAGTCCAATGATACAGGTAAAATTTTTTCTTAGCAACAAAAAAAGCAACGAGATTGACTCGTTGCTTTTTTTATATTAGGTTGTTTTGATTTGGTTTATTTGCTATTTTTTCGCAATTTGTTTGTTAAAGTGGGTGCAAATTCTATTATAAAAACGGCTGCTACTACCAAAATTCCACCAATAACAATGTTCCAACTGAACAAGTCGATGCCAACAATTATTGATGCAATTGCACCAATGGGAGTTTCGCATGCCAAAATCAGCGAAGTTTGAGAGGGGGAAATGTGCTTTTGTGCGTAAGTTTGAGCAAAATATGCTAGCCCCGTACCCAAAATTGCAATGATAGCCACACGCCACCAGGCCTTGTTGATATCGATATTTAGAGTTGAGTAATTTTTGCTCTCAAAAATAAGCGTGTAAAGAACAAACAACAGTGTAGCAACAATCAGTTGTAAAACAACAAGGTTGTTACTTTGTATTTTGTCTTTTTTAAGTAAATAGTCACTAAACACAATTTGAATAGCAAACATTATTGCTCCAGCAATTGTAAGCATTGTGCCAAGAGTTTCTTCGGCGGTGGGCATTTTGCCAATGTTCAAGATAACCAGTCCTACAACGGCAAGCGCAACCGCAACAAAAACTGTGTAGTGCGGAGCTTGTTTGTAAACAATCCATGCAAAAAATGGTGTCACAACAAAGTAGAGCGCGGTAAAAAAACCACAATGTGCAGGAGTGATGTATGTTTGACCCAAAAGTTGCAACATGAACCCACCAAATAGTAATGTTCCGCCAATTGCACCATACAAAATATTCTTCCAAGAAATTTTGATATCCTTCCACAATAAAATTACAAGCAAAAGACTACCAATGCTAAAGCGTAACGCATTTTGTAGTCCAGGTGCTTGCGCGAAACCAATTGTGAGCAGTTCATCAGCAAAAACGAAGCCAATTCCCCAAACAAATGCAATTGCACCAAGCATCACAAGTGATGTTATTCTATTTTTTTTGTTTACATTTACCATAATTATTTGCCTTGTTTTGTTACTAAAGATAAAAATAACGGCAAACTAAAATATTAGTCTGTCGTTAACACAAAAAGGCGAATGGACACGGGATTTCTCCCACATTGCCTTCCGATATTCTTTTTCAACATTATATGCTATTTTTGACAATTTGTCAACCTTAAATACCAAATTTTGCACAATTATGCAAAGCGCCAACAACTTTGTGTTTTGATGTGCCAAACACCTTGCGATATGTCATATAATTGTTTTAGTATTGAAATACAAAACTAACACAATACTGTTATTTTTGATACTTTTTTAATAATTATTTACATTTTCATTGCAAATAAATTGTTAAAATGATATTATATTATGCACGAGGGGAAATGGCGCAGTAGTATTTATTATTGCTACGCCGTATGTGTTGTCATCATTTTGATGACATATTTTCCGCAAAATTTCACTATCATGGAGGATACAATGAGATCAAGTGGTATTCTGTTACATATCACATCGTTGCCAAGCTCAATGGGCGTTGGCACTTTGGCAGAAACAGATAAATTTATCAAATTTTTGAAAGCAGCCAAACAAGAGTATTGGCAAATTTTGCCTATCACTCCAACAGACTTTGTTAACTCACCTTATGCAAGCCCATCTGCTTTTGCAGGCAATACTTTGCTTATCAACGTGGATGAACTTGGCAAAGAAGGTCTTGTTTCGGAAGAAACTTTAGCCAATGCAAAAACATGCAAAGGCAATGACTACGGTTACGCAATTTGGCACAAAGACATCATTCTTCGCGAAGCATTTAACAACTTTATCAAAAACGACCCAAAGAAAGATTACTTTGAGTTTTGCAACAAAAACAACTATTGGCTCCACGACTATGCTTTGTTTTGTGCACTAAAAAAGCACTTTGATGGCAAGTCTTGGTTGGAGTGGGATGACGAAGATGCACGTATGCGCAAGCCTTCTGCAATGCTCCGCTATTCCGAAGAGCTTTGTGACGAAATTAACTACGTAATCTTCACTCAATACATTTTCTTCAAGCAATGGGCAAAGCTTCGCAAAAAGCTTGCCAAAAACAACATCAAGTTGGTAGGCGATATCCCCATCTACGTTGCATACGACTCCGCTGATGTTTGGGCCCACCCAGAACTCTTCCAATTGACGGAAGATCGCCGTCCAAGTTGGGTTGCTGGTGTTCCACCAGACTACTTCTCTGCTGATGGCCAACTTTGGGGTAATCCACTTTACGACTGGCAAGCAATGAAGGAATCCAATTTTGATTGGTGGTCAAGACGTGTTGCCAAGTGCGCGGAATTGTTTGATGTTTTGCGCATTGACCACTTTAGAGCATTTGATAGCTACTACTGCATCAAGTATGGCGAAAAGACAGCTCGCAATGGTCATTGGGCAAAGGGTATTGGCTACGACTTCTTGAAGTTTATTCAAGATTCCAACCCAACACTTACAATCATTGCCGAAGACTTGGGCGATATTCCACAATCCGTTTTGCAACTACGCGACAAATGTGGTCTTGCCGGAATGAAGGTAGTGCAATTTGCCTACGATGGCAACCCAAACAACCTTTTCTTGCCTCAAAACTTCGAGGAGCATTGTGTTGCTTACCTTGGCACTCACGATAACGACACAACTCTTGGTTGGTGGCAAGCAAGCGACATCTGGACAAGACAAAATGCAATGCGCTTGTCTAACGTTACAGACGAAGCGGACATTTCTTTGCAACTTATCAAAGTTCTTGCAGAAAGTAATTCCGAATTGGTAATCTACTCCATGCAAGACATTGCACAAAACGACACAACACAACGTATGAATATTCCTGGCACTCTTGGTTGCTGGAAGTACATGGCAAGCCGTGGGGATTTCTCCCAAGCAAATGCAAAGTGGCTTGCAGACCTCACAGTAAAAACTAACCGCGCACTAGTGGAGGACTAATGAATAAATTTACTAACTTTTACCAAGGTAACGAAACAGAGGCTTACAAACTATTGGGTTGCCACAAAGTTGCGGACAACTCCTATCACTTTGCTGTTTGGGCCCCAAATGCTAAAGCCGTTTGTGTTATTGGTGACTTCAACAACTGGCTTGTAAATCACAACAAGATGGAACTTGTTGATGGCATTTGGCAAACTACTGTGGAGGCTCGCGCTGGTGACAAGTACAAATTTGCTATCACAACACAAAGTGGTACCATTTTGTACAAAGCAGACCCATACGCACAATACAGCGAACTTCGCCCAGGCAATGCAAGTGTTATCTACGATGAAGAATACAAGTGGAACGATGCTGATTGGCAAGCAAAGATGCTCAAAAAGGACATCTACAAAAGTCCTGTAAACATCTACGAAGTGCATGCTGGTTCTTGGCGTCGTCACTATGATGGCAGAATGTACTCCTACCGCGATTTGGCTAAGTACCTTGTGCCCTATGTAAAAAAGATGGGCTACACTCACGTAGAGTTTATGCCTTTGACCGAGCACCCATTTGATGGTTCTTGGGGCTATCAAGTTACTGGCTTTTTTGCACCAACAAGTAGATATGGTACACCAAACGACCTCAAATATCTTATTGACAAATTCCACAAAGCTGGTATCGGTGTAATTTTGGACTGGGTTCCTGCTCACTTCTGCAAGGACGCACACGGTCTTATGGAGTTTGACGGAACTTGTTGCTACGAGTCAGCTGACGAACACAAAAAGGAACACAAGAACTGGGGTACACGTATTTTTGACTACTCTCGTTACGAAGTGCAATCTTTCTTGATTTCCTCCGCAACATATTGGCTCAAAGAATTCCACTTTGATGGTATTCGCGTGGATGCAGTTGCAAGCATGCTTTACCTCGACTACGATCGTAAAGAAGGCGAGTGGACACCAAACAAATTTGGTGGCAACGAAAACTTGGATGCAATCGACTTTTTGCGCAAGCTTTCCTGCAATGTTTTCCAAGCTTGTCCTTACGCTTTGTTTGTAGCGGAAGAATCCACAGCTTTTCCAAAGGTTACCCACCCAACATATGTTGGTGGTTTGGGCTTCAACTACAAGTGGAACATGGGCTGGATGAACGATACACTTAGTTACATGCAATGTGACACATTGTGGCGTGGCGAAAATCACGGCAAGATGACATTCTCCATGTGCTATGCATTTTCCGAAAACTACATTTTGCCACTTTCTCACGACGAAGTAGTGCACCTCAAAAAGAGCCTTATCAACAAGATGTTTGGTGACTACGAAACCAAGTTCAGACAACTCAAGGCATACATGGGCTTTATGTATGCTCATCCAGGCAAAAAATTGAACTTTATGGGTAACGAACTTGCTCAATGGAACGAGTGGAACGAAAACAAGGAATTGGATTGGATGCTTTTGACTTTCCCCAAACACGACAGTCACCGCCAATTTATCATGGACCTTAACAAAACTTACAAAAAGTATCGCGCCCTTTACCAAAACGAGGTAGATTGGGATGGCTTCAAGTGGCTTATTGCTGACGATACAAAAAATAGCGTTCTTGCTTTTGAACGTATTGCAAAAAATGGTAGCAAAATTCTTGTCATCATCAACTTTAGTTTGTACGACTACCACAAGTACGGTTTCTTTATGGATCCAGGTAGCTATCAACTAATCTTGAACAGTGACGAATTTAAGTACAGCGGTCGTGGTGTAGATGTTGCATCAAATGTTACAACCACCGAAGATGGCTATGCAGAGTTTACAATTCCTGCATCAAGTGTACAATACTACTACATGCCTGCAAAGAAATAATATACAATGCTTTGGGAGACTTATTACAATGCACAAAAATATTACAAAAACACAACTAAAACAACTTATTGAATTAGCTGCGGAAAAGCAATACGGCGTTAGCGGCAAGGAACTATCCAACTTGCAACTTTACAAATGTGTTGCACGCGTAGTTCGTGATTTGCTTTTGCAAAAACGTGCCGACTTCAACCACGAACACAAGGCGCGCACACGTAAACGTATTCACTACCTTTCAATGGAATTTTTGATGGGTCGTTCCTTGAAGAACAACCTTTTCAATATGGAAATGGACGAACTTTTCGCTGACGTCCTCAAAAAGCACTACAAAGTAGATCTCAACGACCTCTACGAATTCGAACCAGACGCAGGTCTTGGCAATGGTGGTCTCGGCCGTCTTGCTGCTTGCTACCTCGACTGTCTTGCCAAGGAAGACTTCCCTGTAATGGGTCACTCCTTGCGTTTTGAGTATGGTTTCTTCCAACAAAAAATTGTTGATGGTTGGCAAACAGAGTTGCCAGATAACTGGTTGCCTGGTGGCGAAGTTTGGCTCAAAGAACGTCCTGACAAGGCGCAAGTGGTGCGCTTTGGTGGTTTCGTAAAGGAAATTTGGACAGACAAAGGCCCAATCTAC
This sequence comes from Candidatus Fimimonas sp., assembly GCA_045644945.1. GTDB lineage: Bacteria > Bacillota > Clostridia > Christensenellales > CAG-314 > Fimimonas. Next base: position 11,464 of record JAZRHU010000057.1, read on the forward strand.
CAACAAGTAAACTGCGACGAAGTGGAAGCATTCCCATACGATATGCTTGTTGATGGCTACAAGGCAAACGCTGTAGGCGTTTTGCGTTTGTGGTCTGCAAGATCCAAAAAACCATTTGACTTTGCTGCTTTTGGTCAAGGCGAGTACATGCGCGCTCTCGAACAACAAGCTCAAGCGGAAATGATCACAAAAGTTTTGTATCCAAGCGACAACCACGAAGAGGGCAAAATCCTTCGTTTGAAGCAAGAGTACTTCCTTGTTTCTGCAGCAATGCAAAACATCACAACCGACCACTACAAACGTTATGGCAACTTCGACAACTTCTCTAGTCTTGTTGCAGTACACATCAACGATACTCACCCAGCACTTTGTGGCCCAGAACTTATGCGTATCTTTATCGATGACTACGGATTTTCTTGGGATCATGCTTGGAGCATTGTTAAATCTGTTTGTGCTTACACAAACCACACAGTTATGGCGGAAGCATTGGAGTCTTGGCCACAATATATCTTCCAAAAATTGTTGCCACGTATTTTCCAAATCATTGTGGAAATTAACGAACGTGCTTGCAAAGATTTCTTCAACAAAACTGGTGGCGACTTCAAAAAGGTTAGCGACCTTGCAATCATTGCTTACGACCAAGTTCGTATGGCAAACTTGTCCATCATCACATCTCACTACGTAAATGGTGTATCTGCACTCCACAGCGACATCTTGAAAAAGTCCTTGTTCAAGGATTTTGCACAAGTAGAGCCAGAAAAGTTCGGTAACGTTACAAATGGTATCGCTCACCGTAGATGGCTTTGCCAAGCTAACCCCAACTTGACAGGTATGATCACCGACCTTATTGGCGATGGCTTCATTACCGATGCAAGCGAACTTACAAAGCTCAATGCATTTTTGGATGACACACAAGTTCACCAACGCATGGCACAAATCAAATTGCAAAACAAACAACACTTTGCAAACATTGCCAAGGCAAAGAGTGGTATCATCATCGATCCAAACACTCGTTTCGACGTACAAGTTAAGCGTCTTCACGAGTACAAGCGTCAACTTTTGAATGTTCTCAAGATCATTTCCTTGTTCCATGACCTCAAGGAAAACCCCGATTTGGATGTTACTCCACAAACATTTATCTTTGGTGCAAAGGCTGCTCCAAGCTACTACCGCGCTAAGGAAGTTATCAAACTTATTTGTTGCATCCAAAAGGAATTGGAAAAATACCCCAAAATCCGCGAAAAACTTAACGTTGTATTCATGGAAAACTACTGCGTAACTATGGCGGAATCACTTATTCCTGCTGCCGAAGTTAGCGAACAAATTTCTTTGGCAGGTAAGGAAGCAAGCGGTACAGGTAACATGAAGTTTATGATCAACGGCGCATTGACTCTTGGTACACTCGATGGTGCCAACGTAGAAATGCACGAAGCAGTTGGCGACGACAACATCTTTATCTTTGGTATGACCGCTCGCGAAGTAGAAGGTGCATGGGCAAAGGGTTACAACTCCATGGAATACTACTTCAAGCAACCAAAACTCCGCGCAATTATTGACGAACTCAACAACGGCTTTGCTGGCGAAACTTTCGAAGGCATTTCCAACTACCTTCTTCGTTCTGCACAAATTGCCGACCCATACATGTGCTTTGCTGACTTTGCAAGCTACATGGCTACTTACGAAAAGATGGACGCTGTTTACCACGACGTGGATGCTTGGAACAAAAAGTCCTTGAAGAACATTGCCGAAGCAGGCAGATTTGCTGCTGACCGTTCTGTAAGAGAATACGCACAAAAGATTTGGAGATTGTAATGCAATATATTCAATACGATCCAACAAACACCTTCCACAAAAGCATCGTTGGTGCCGTTGCGGAAGGCCAAAAGTTTGGTATCCGTTTGCAACTTAATCAATGTATAGCCCCCACAAACGTTTTCCTCGTGGTGTATGGTGACGATGGCAAATTCAGCCAAGATTACCAAATGTACCGCGAGGCGGGCAGTGGTGGCTGGGATAGTTACCTTTGCGATATTTCCCTTAACAAGGGACTTTACTGGTACTACTTCCGTATGGAGGGCGTACGCTACGAACACTACATCGGTATCGATTGTAACAACAACCCAAGTTTGTTCTACGATAACGTTCAACCTTGGCAACTTTCAGTGTACAAAAAGGCGTACAAAGTACCCGAGTGGCTCAATCAAGGCGTAATGTACCAAATCATGCCCGACCGCTTCTATGGCGATGGCACAACAACTGCCACCGAGGACAAAATTTTGCGTCCTTGGGGCGAGCAACCTTACTTCCGTGCGGAAAACGGAGTTGTGCGCAACCACGACTTTTTTGGTGGTAACATCAATGGTATCCGTCAAAAATTGCCATACTTGGCAAGTTTGAGTGTAAAGACTATCTATCTCAACCCCATTTTCAAGGCATACTCTAACCACAAGTACGATACCGAAGACTACGAAATCATCGATCCAATGTTTGGTACCTACGACGACTTTGTTGCGCTTTGCAAGGAAGCTAAAAAACTTGGTATCCGCATCATTTTGGATGGTGTTTTCAACCACGTTGGTAGCACTTCAAGATACTTCAATCGTGGCAAAAAGTACGGCGATGGTGGTGCCTACAACGACAAAAACTCCCCATACCGCGAGTGGTTCAACTTCGACCAATACAACAACTACGAGTGCTGGTGGAACTTCCAAACTTTGCCACGTATCAAAGCAGATAGCGCATCCGCCCAAGAGTATTTTTGTGGCAAGGATGGCATTGTTGCCAAGTGGCTAAAGGCCGGTGCATCCGGTTGGCGCTTGGACGTAGTTGACGAAATTGCCGATTGCATGTTGGACAAAATTGTTGCTGCCGCTAAAAAGGCAAAAAGCGATTGCGCCATCATTGGCGAAGTGTGGGAAGATGCATCCAACAAGATGGACTACGGTGTGCGCCGTCACTACTTTGATGGTACACAATTGGACTCCGTAATGAACTACCCATTGATGAAAGGCATTGTAGAGTTTGTTCGCTACGGCAACGAAAAGGCTCTTGCTCACGTAGTGTTCAACATTCTCAACAACTACCCAACACATGTACGAAACAATTTGATGAACATCTTGGGCACACACGACACAATGCGCATCATCACACAACTTGCAGGCGAACGTCTTGACGATGCTTCCAAAGAAACAATGGCGCGCACAAAATTGACGGACAAGCAGTACAAAGAGGGTTGCAAACTCTTGAAGATTGCAACAATCTTGCAGTACACAATGTTTGGTTTCCCATGTGTTTACTACGGCAACGAAGTGGCAATGGAGGGCTACCGCGACCCATTCTGTCGTGGTTGCTACCCATGGGACAAGCAAAACAAACTGATGTTGGACTTCTACAAGCGCATGGGTGATTTGCGCAATATGCCAGTATTTTGCGATGGCGATTTCCATCAACTTGTTGCAGAAAATGGTGTGTATGCATTTGAGCGCATCAGCCAACAAACTCAAACACAAGTTATCGTGGGCGTAAACCGTGGCAAGCAAGAGTACAACTTGTACCTTGCCGGCTCCTACGAAGATGTGTTCACAGGACGTATCTACCACGAGTGGTGCCACCTTCAACCCAACGGCTACGTTATTTTGAAAAGAGTGTACTAAGGATATTGCAATTTAAGCAAAATTAAGTAATATCAAATAACGATTTAACAAAAAGACATCGACTCAAGTTCGATGTCTTTTTTATTTGTGGTGTTACTTTAGTGAAAGCAACTGATTTGTTGACCTTTTCTAATATGGTATTGACATAGTGCGCCAGTGGGAGTATAATTAGTGTACACAAAAGCCATCTGGGCGTTAAACAGAAAGATACATTATGAAAAAACAAATTTTAGTAATCATTTTGTTGGCAGTTTTGGTTGCAAGCTGTTTTACATTTGTTGGATGTGAGAAAGCTTCCAAAGGACTTTTGCTTATCTCACACGACGGAAAAACTTATACTGTTGAAGGCATGGGTTCTTGCGAGGATACTAACGTTATAATACCAAGTAGATATAAAGGAAAACCAGTTACAGGTATAACAAGCTTAAGGAGCGAAAATATTACAAGCGTAACTATTCCATCTAGTGTTAGATCGATATACTGGACCGCGTTTCGTGATTGTATAAACTTAACAACTGTGAATTTCGAAAAAGGAAGCCAGTTGATAATGATAGATATATGGACATTTAAGGATTGTAAAAAATTGAAAAGCATTACAATTCCAGCAAGTGTTACAAGTATTGGTAATAATGCCTTTAATGGGTGCATAAGTCTCACAAATGTATACTTTGAGGAGGGTAGTCAATTAACAAGTTTAGGCGATCGTGTATTTGCGAATACTGCCATCAAAAGTATCATAATTCCAGATACTGTTACAAAGGCGGGCGTATATATATTCGCTGATTGTGAAAAGTTGGAAAGCATTACTGCTCCTGCAATATTTAGTGTCTTTGGTGCGGGAGCAAACACATATGTTGTTACTGGCCAAACAATTCCGAAAGAAAAGTTTAGTAATCTAGGTAATGTTGATACTATTGTTATCTCATCTAGTGTGACAAGTATAGGTGAGGAAGCCTTCTGTAACAATGACATAAAAAGCGTTATCTTTGCGGCGGATAGTAAGTTAGAAAGCATAGGCAAATCGGCATTTGCATTTTGTGATAACCTAACAAGTATCGAAATTCCAGCTAGTGTTACGAGTATAGGTGAAGATGCATTTAATGATTGTGATAATTTAACAAGTGTTACTTTTGCAAATGGGAGTAAAGTAAAAAGCATAGGCGATAACGCATTTTCGGGTTGCGACAACTTAACAAGCGTAACTCTAGAAAAATGCGGTATGTTGGAAACTATTGGAAATTATCTATTTGGTTCTTGCAAGAATTTAACTAGTATCACAATTCCCAGTAGTGTAAAAGAAATAGGAGAAGGCGCATTTGCTTATTGTAGTAACCTGGAGAAAGTCATCTTTGAGAAAGACAGCCAGTTGACAAACATAGGATATTTTGCATTTGGTTATTGTGATAGCATTATCGAAATAACTATTCCAAGTGGTGTAACAAGTGTAGCACAAAGGTTGTTTTATTCTTGCGACCTCGAAAGAATTACGATTCCAGTTACTGTAACAAGTATAGGTGAAGAAGCGTTTTTTGGTTGCGAGATAAGTCAGGTATACTACGAAGGGACGAAAGAACAATGGAAAGACCTTATAGGAGATAATCATGAAGGATTGCTAAGGTATAATCCAATGATTTACTATGAATACAAGATGAATTAATAAATAAAAAAATTTGCATAAACCAAATACCCAGAACACTAAGAGCGTCATCCAAAAGGATGGCGCTTTTGTTTTGCAAAAACTCCCATCAAATCCTAAATTGGGTATTGTAATCTCACTCCACTTTTGGTATAATCTACTTGTAAAAATATGTTTTGCGAGGAAATCTACATGATTAACTACATCAGTGACAAAAAACTACTTACACTTTCTAACGGTAGCATTGCCTACGTGTTGTACATCAACAATGCAGGATACGTAGAAAAGGTATATTTTGGCAAGGCTCTTGCCAATCTTGACGACTTTGCGCAAGTGCGTGATGCCAAGTACTTCACCTCTAGCTACTACGATACTACCGACTGCACTCAAAAAATGTACACCGATGGCTTTATGACGGATACAGCCTTGATGGAGCTATCTCCCCATGGTGTTTGGGACAAGCATCACTCGGCAATTGTTTTGAAGGACCAAACTGGCAGTTACGAAAGTGATTTTAGATACCACTCTCACAAAATCTATGGTGGTGTGCCTGTTGTGGATGAGCCAATGCCACACGCCAAGGGCGAAAGTGCACAAACTCTGGAAATTTTGTACAAAGATATGCACCGAGATATTTTTGTTACCGAATACCTAACAATCTACCAAGATAAGGATATCATCGTTAAGAGTTTTGCGGTGGAAAACAAAACGGAATGTGAGCTTTCTCTTTTGAGAGCTATGTCCATGCAACTTGACCTTAGCAACAAGGACTACAACATGGTAACTTTCCCTGGTAGATGGATGCGCGAGCGCAATTACCACGAAAATGCCCTTCACTACGGCACACAAGAAGTTTCTAGCAACTACGGCAGTTCTTCTCACGATATGAACCCATTTGTGTTCCTAAAGAGCAAAGATGCCACAATGGACTACGGCGAAGTTATTGGTTTCAACCTTATTTACAGTGGCAATTTCCTTTTCCGCGCTGATGTAGGCAAGTACCACAGTACACAAATTAGTTATGGCCTTAATGACGAAGATTTTTGCTGGAGTTTGCCAAGTGGTGCGCGTTTTGCAACACCTCAAGCGGTAATTTCCTACTCATACCAAGGTGTGGACAAAATGTCGCAAAATTTCCATGCTTTTATCAAGCAAAACCTCATTTCCTACAAGGGCGATCGTGACTACAAGCCAGTTTTGTTCAACTCTTGGGAGGGTTGCTATTTCAACTTTAACACCGAGTCGGTAATTTCTTACATCAACGATGCAGCAAAAATTGGCACCGAATTGTTTGTTTTGGATGATGGTTGGTTTGGTGGTCGCAATGACGACACAAGCTCCCTTGGCGATTGGTTTGTCAATGCCGACAAGGTGGACTTGCACAAAGTGATGGATCATTGCAAACAACTTGGCATCAAGTTCGGTATTTGGTTTGAGCCGGAAATGATCAACCCCAACTCCAAACTTTTCCGCGAGCATCCTGAGTTTGCACTTGGCGATATGTCCAACAAGGAGTTGTACTTGTGGCGCAATCAATTGCATTTGGACTTTTCCAATCCACAAGTAGTGGAGTACATCTATGCCCAAATGAAGGTATTTTTAGATGAGTATCCAGTTGACTACATCAAGTGGGACTACAATCGTACCGTTGCGGAGCATATCTCAAAATTGCATGGTGCAAATCAAGGAGAAGTGTACCACAGACTTGTGCTTGGCTACTACACGCTTATTTCTCGTTTAACACAAGAGTACCCCAACATCATGTTCGAAGGCTGTGCAGGCGGTGGTGGACGTTTTGACATGGGCACATTGTTCTTTGCTCCACAAATTTGGACAAGCGACCAATCCAACCCAGCGGAACGTATGTTTATCAACTACAACACATCCCTTGGATACCCACTTTCTACAATGGGTAGTCACGTTAACGACTCCAAAATGGGCACCTACACAACCAAGGCACTTTTGGCAATGTTCGGCACCTACGGCTACGAAATGAACCCCAATGTTTTGACTGCTGAGGAGATGGAAGAGCTAAACAAGGTCGCTCAACTGTACAAAGGCTACCACAATGGTGTGATTGCTAATGGTACACTTTACCACTTGCTTTCCCCAACGGATAGTAACTTTACATGTTTGCAATGCGTTGCACCCAACCAATCGGTATCGTTGGTACTGTTGATGTCCAAGCTTTCCGAGCCAGCTGCCCTCAAATTCCTCAAGCTAAAAGGACTTGATCCAAACAAAAAGTACGCAAACAACATCGATAACTGTATTCACACAGGCGAGTACTACATGCAAGTGGGCATGAGTTTGTCTGTTGTTTGGTTTAGCGAATTTACCGCCTACTTGATGATTTTGACAGAAGTAGAGTAGGGTTAATCTTATCACTTGCGCAGGAATACTATTAGTATTGTCCACTTTGCAACAAACAGGCAACAATACTTATCTGCAAGATTGCAAAGCAAAAGCCGTATTGTAAAAGAATATTTGCACATTTGTAGTGCAATAAACAAGCAAAAACAAAAGGACTAACAAATTGTTAGTCCTTTTTTTGTATAATAATGAAGTTTAGTTCTTTTCCACATCTACCAAGTTGCCAACTTGTACGTAGCCAATCTTTTTGTAGCACTCGTTGGATGCGGTGTAGCCACCGTTTGTGTACAAAATTGGTATCAAGCCATCATCCAACAACATTTGCGATACTTTGTGTACCAAGTTGATTGCGTATCCCTTTCGGCGTTCGTGGGGTAGTGTGTAGACAAATGCGATCTTTGCATAATTGCCATCGGCGCTTGTACTTGTTGTTGCAACAATGTTGCCATCGTAATTTACCCACACAAATAGGCTGTCATTTTGTACAAAGTTGGTAACCATATTTTTGCAATGTTCCAATGTGAAATCGTGGCCTTCCATCTCCATGCATGCATCTTTATACAGCTGTGCAAGGGTGTCAATTTCTTCAATTTGGACCTTGCGCATGTGTCCATCACAGGGATGATTGATGGGTAAAATTGTGCGCAGCTCATAGGAGAGCAATTGCATCTTTTCTGTCATTTTCGCGAACACGTGGTGTGTTTTTGCAAGTTCCGCAAGCAAATCTTCGCTGATGATAAGTCGAAAATCTCCTTTGTCGAGGAACTCAACTTTTAGGATATCCGCAATCAATTTTGTATCATTTTCGTCATAGGGGCGCTTGCACCAAATCCAAATTGGGTAGGGCGCGTTGGAGTAGCAAATAACAAAGGTTTGATGATTGGTAAAAATGTCCGTACAAGGAAAATGCAAAATCTTTTTGAGCATTGCAAAAGTTACTGATTCATCAATGACGTTTGCCAGCTCTGGTTTTGCTTCGAATTTGTAGTGTTGTATATTTGCTGATACCATTCGTCTACTCCTTTTGATTTGCTGCCATTACTATACCATATCAATCAAACAAATTGTTAAGTGTTCCGCAAACTTCGCATACTCTAGATGTAATCATTGAGCCACAGAAAGGACATGGTTTAGCACCAGGGGCTGGTTTATCATCCCAAATACTTGATTCTTGAGTGCTCATGGATGAAACTGCTGGTGTATCTTGAGGAATTGGTTCTGGTTCAACAACTTGTGCAGGTTCAATAGGTTGCACGATGGTGTGCATTGGTTGGTCTACAGGTTGAATTATTTCTGGTTTAGCAGGTTGTTTCACAGGCTCAACAGGTTGTTCGACAATCACTGGAACTTGTTGTGGTTCTGGTTCAACAATTGTTGTCTGTGGCTCTTGTTCTGCCACTTGTGATGGGGATGGAACGATTTGGATTTCTACTTGAGAGTTTGTATGGGGAGCAATGGGGGTTTTGGGTTCATTTTTCGCATCGATCTTTATTGTAGAAACTGTCTTTTCAATAGCAAGGGTAGCATCAGTTCTTGCTACTGTTGCAGAAACAACAATCACCGAGAAAAACCATGTGCTAGCAGCTACAATAGCTCCAATAGACCACCAAATGAGTAGAACCAAAATCCAAGATTCAAGCCCCATTACTCCATATTCATATGTATACCAAAGCCCACCGTAATGAGAGTCTGTATATGAGAATACTGCGAGATCTACAATAGACCAAATGAAGACAAGCGCAGCAGTCGCAATTGCCAAAATTCCTGGCAACTTTTTGTAAAGACCGTAAAACTTTTTGTAGTCTGGATTTAAAATACTCATAGAAGTGCCTCCTGTAAATTTAAAAAATGCGCCAACCAGAGTTGGCACACTGAAAAACACAAACTCCGATTGTATAACGAAATTATATCAATATAACAATAAAATGTAAATACTTTCCAGAAAAATTGCAATAAAAAAGACTGCCACTATATGTGACACCCCTTTTTTCCTAGTAATATCAAGGGTTTTCTGTGGGTGTACTAATTTTATGTCCCAGATGTGAGACTTGAAACTCCCTGGTCTCCCCCTGCCACTTAAACGTGCGCGTCTGCCGTTCAGCCGAGCAAACTTGTTTGCGAACGCCACGGAGCGCAAGCGGAGTATTCCGCCAATCTCAATCCTTGTTGCGCGAGATTGGAAAATAAAAAAGGACTAACACAAATGTGTCAGTCCTTTTGGTGCGAGATGTGAGACTT
>JAZRHU010000058.1:0-10781 GCA_045644945.1 Candidatus Fimimonas sp.
ATGGCTACGATCCGACTTACCAACACATCCGCCAACGTGCATACCCCAAAGGAGTGCGCACCAAAGGACATCGATTGGTTCTGTCATCAAAAATGGCAAAACTGTAAAGATGGGCAAAAATACAACAAATGGAGCAATCACTGCCAACAAAGCTGCTTTGCGGTAAACGTAGATGTTGGGAACACCACAGTAGGCAACTGTCAATGTGAGGCCAAAGGTAAGCTTTTGTTTTGTCATTGCTTTGTACACAATGCCATGAGTGAGCTCGTGCAGGATAACATAGACAAACGTTGCGCCAATAAAGGCAAAGTTATGCCAGTAGGTAGCGCCATCGCCAATAAGTCTGTCCATCCAGTTGTCTGCCGTTAGGCCCAAACAAAGCCAAGCTACAACAACTGCGCCAACAGCTACCAGACCAGATATCAAAGTGAACAAAATCATTACCTTTTTGTCCGACTTGGCGTCGATGGTTTTGACTGGAATATATCCTTGAGGAAGATCGAGTTCGTAGTTTTTCATAGGGAGTTCCTCCGTGGGCTTATGTTTAAGTTTTGAGTGCGAGCATCGCTTGGCACTAAGTTACCTACTCTTGTGCCAAAAATTCGTCGGCGTCAAGGTCGTCTACAAACATTTTTGTTTTGAGTATTTTGTAGTCCCCTGCGAGATTGTTTGTTAACATAAGGTGCAAAACAAGGCGGTCGGGGCGCAGGTTGGAGTTACCACAAGCAAGCACCACTTTGGCGGAATTGTCGTCAATCTTTTCCGCTGAGAAAATTTTGCTTGATACGTCTTTTGACACTTCAACACGCTTTTCGGTATATGTTATGGTGTAGTTTGGTGCAAGAATTTGGTCAATCACGTTGCCAATGCCGTTGGCAGTTAGAATGTACTCGGCACGATTTAGTGTTGCGGCAAGGTTGACCTTTTTTTCGTAGAGGGCAACAAAAGACATTCCCTTGGGGCAGTTTGCATTGAGTTTGGCGAGGATATCATCTTGCATTTCCGCCTTGGCGGAAACGTACTCGGCAACACTTTCGACACCCAAAGAGATGGGCGCGGAAAAGCCAAGTTCCATATGTGGATTGAACCCCTTGGAGTACTCGACAGCAACCTTTGCACGGCGAAACACGTGTGTTACAGCGCGCAAATTGTCGATGTGAGAAACAAGGGATGAGTTTTCGGTTTTGGTAAATTTTAGTATTAGCATTTGTTTGTTCCTTGATAAATTGCACTACTAAAAGCAGGCAAAAAATAGAAAATTTGCAAAAATCGCGGACACGTGTTAGATTTTTACGTTGCCGTGGGCGTCTTTGCAGTAGCCTTTGGCGTTCAAACCACAGGCATTGCATTGTTTGTTGCAAGTTGGTGTTGTAGTGGCTTGCATTGCCTTTTTGTACTCGTTTTGCAAGAACTTTTTGGTGACACCGATATCGATGTTATCCCATGGCAAAGTTTCGTCAAGGTCGTACGCACCAACAATTTTAGCAATGTTTACACCGCCCTCCTCGAAGGCCTTTTGGTAGTGTTCGTAGTGGAACATGTCGCTCCAAGCATCGAAGCGTGCACCATTTTGGTAGGCCTTGTACAATGCATCGGCAACGGTACGGCCACCGCGCGCAAGAACTGCTTCGAGCAGAGAACCATCGTAGTCGTTGTAGGAAAAGTTGATACCCTTTTTGCGCAAGTTTTCCGCAAGGTAGCGTTGCTTTTGCTCGATACTTTGGCGATCGGCAAATGCGCACCATTGGAAAGGTGTGAATGGTTTGGGGATAAAGGTGGAGCAGGATACGGAAATACGCAAATCCTTGCCACTCTTTTTGATCCATTTGTAGAGGGACTTGATTTTGCAAGCAAGGTTGTAGATACCTTCGACATCTTCCATAGTTTCGGTAGGAAGGCCCAACATAAAGTACAATTTTACCGATGTGTAGCCTTGGTTGAAGGCATCCGTCAAAGCGGACATGATATTTTCTTCGGTGATGTTTTTGTTGATTACGTCACGAAGTCGTTGTGTGCCAGCTTCGGGCGCAAACGTTAGACTACTTTTGCGGTTGCCCATTGCCATGTCGCCTTTGAAACTATCCAAACGCAAACTTGGCAAGTTTAGTTGGACGTTGTGTTCCTTGGCGTAAGGAAGCAACTTTTCGAGAAGGGGCATAAGACCGCTGTAGTCGCTTGTGGAAAGACTTGTTAAGGACAATTCGTCGTAGCCGGTGCTTTCCAAAAGATTTTTGCAAAGCTCAAAAGCACAATCAGCAGAGCGCTCGCGTACAGGGCGATAGATAAAGCCTGCTTGGCAGAATCGACAACCGTTGGCACATCCGCGGAAAAGCTCGGCAACGGCGCGGTTATGTACAAGTTCCATACTGGAAACAAGTTGCACTTGAGGTGTGAACATGTTGTCCATGTCCTCCTCGATATTCCACCACACTTTTTTGCTTGGTGCAGTTACAACTTTGTCGTTTTCGTACACGGCATCGTGCAGGCTTGGGACATAGATACACTCGTAATTTTCATCCACGTGTCGCAAAAATTCGCTTTTGGACATGGAATTTTTGAGGCGTTTGTAGTCCTTGATGATTTGCTCCCAAGGGGTTTCACCCTCGCCAACAAACACAAAGTCGAAGTACTTGTACATTGGCTCCAAGTTGACGGAGCATGGGCCACCTGCCACGATAAATGGGAAGTTTTCGCCACGTTCTTTGGTGGTTACGGGAATGCCGGCAAGCTCCAACATGTAGAAGATGTTGGAGTAGCACATTTCGTATTGAATGGAAAATCCAACAAAGTCAAATTGTGACAATGGGGTTTGAGTTTCCAAACTGGCAAGTGGAAGATTGTTATCCTTGAGGAACTTTTCGTAGTCGGCAAAGGGTGTGTAGCAACGTTCGCACACTACACCATCAATGCTGTTGAAAAGGTAGTACAAAATGCGCACTCCCAAGTTGGACATGCCTACTTCGTAGCTATCGGCAACGCACATGCAAAAACGCACGTCCGCTGGTTTGTTGATATTTGGGGTGTTGAATTCGCCACCAAAATATCTGTATGGTTTTTGAACGGAATCGGTTAGTTTTGTCAAAGTTTACCTCTAAAGTGATGTGATTTTGTTGAAAAAGGCACGAAGACTTTGCGCGAATGAGAAAAGACTTGCTAGCCACGGGCGAGCGAACAAGGGATGGTTTGTTAGCCATTGGGCGTTTTGACGAGTAAAACGCAAACAAGAGATGTGTTCTTGCGAGGGCGCATACCTGGAAGGTCTGTAACCGAGCAAAACACAGATAATTGTGTAGTCGTTTTGCCGTCAAAAACAAACCACACCTTGTGAGCGAGACCTAAAGCGCCATTGTGGCCATAAGTGTGCCAACAAGGTTAAGTTCTTCGCCTTGCAAAATTTCGAAAGTGATGCCGTGTGGCGCGAAAATTTCCGCAAGGTACTTTTGGAAGTTATCGCGGAAGGTTGGCAATTTGTTGAATGTTGTGCCTTCGGCTACAATTGCAACTGGGGTGGATTTGTCTTGGCAGGACATCAAAATTGCACTTGCATTCAAGATTGCACCCATCTTTGCAGAGCGGTCGATAAGGTTCAAACAAATTTCGCGTGCCTTTTGGCGGTCAGCATCACATTGGAACATGTTGTACACAACATTTTGCTCGCCACAAAGGAACAGGGAGATATCCTTGAGTTGGAAATCCACAAGGTTAACGGAGCGCTCGAACAAGCTTTCGTTAGCGCCAAACTTGAATGCTTGAGCAATGATATCCGCCAAATACTTGCCGGAGGACATCTTTTCGAAGTGTTGCTTTTCGGGGTCGGCTGTGCAATCGGCAACGATTTTGTCGAAATCGCCTTGAATAAAGCAGGAGCAACCGCCCATTTCGGTGTTGATGAGCATTTTGCCTTGGGGAAGACCTGCTACTTTGGTTACGTTTTGAGTATCCTCGATATAGCAAAGGTTTGTGCCTGTGCCGAAGATGTAGCCGACATAAGCGGAGTATTGTTTTTGAGAAAGAGCCATACCACCGAGCAATGTTGCAACGGTGTCGTTCAAAATGACAATTTTGCGGTCGACATCGCTGTGCTTTTTGATTGCGGACAAAGTTTCCGCGCCAACAAATGTGCCAACAACTTCGGGCGCTTTTACTTCCTTGCTGAAAGCGCATGCTTTGCCATCCATGTTGGGTTGCATGTCTACTTGGTAGGAAAAGCAAAAACCAACGTCTGTGCAATCGTCCAAAAGGTAGGCAACGTTACTTGCAATTTTGTCGTAGAACTGTTGTTTTGTGAGAAGCTCATCAGAAGCGGGCATTTTTGTTTTTTGCAAGTTTTCCAACACAACGTTGCCATTTTCGTCGAAGTAGCCCACAGCGGAACGGAAGTTTGTGCCACCAGCATCAATCAAAAGACGTTTGCCAGGCTTGATTTTGTCTCGGCCGATGTTTTGAAGATAGGTTGGAATCATAGGAATGGTTGAGTTGCTTGAGCGCAAACCTGTTTGCATTTCCGCCGTTGCAGATGCTACCATTTTGGCAATATCTATGTTGTTGGTTGATTGATTGTGTTTTTGCAAAAATTGTTCTACCATGTTAAATCCCCTCGGTTTTGTAGTTGTTAATGATTAGTTTTGTAGTTGTTAATGACGAGTTTTGTATTAGTTGAGCAAATCTTGAATGGACACTACTTGCACAATGCCATTGCTTACAAGCTCGTCTACACGCTTTTCGCGCATGATGTCTTGGTCGGTTGGATCGTCACTTTTGACGTACACATTGCACTTGACAAGCTTGGATGAATACCTGCCACCACCTGCAACAATTGCCTTTACCACTTGGTAGAGTGTGTCCGTTTGGCCCACCTCCAAGGATCGCGCAAGGCAAAAGACTTTGTCCTTGTAGATGTTGGATGTTTTTTTGACAGTTTTGGCGTACTCTTTGATTTTTTCCACAGCAATTTGCGTGAGATGTTTTTTGGAGAGTTGACCATCCAAACTTACCGGACGAGATAGCTCGAAGTTGACGTTTGATCCAATGCGAATGTGGTACTTTTTGAGAAGTTCGGCAACAGACATGCCACTGTCCGCCACAAGATACTTCAAAGTGAGCAGGGACATCAAAGCATCCTCTTCGGAGTTGTGTTCCTCGAACGTTACGCCAATGACGTTAGCGATTTTGGAAAGGGCTTTGACTTCCTTTTCCCCTTTGTACAACTTGTACAACAGTTGGGAACAAATAAAGTTAAAATCCAAACTAGGCAGGTTGTAGCGTTTGCAAGTGGCATTGAGCATGCGAACATCGGCATCTACCGCGTGACCCAAAACAACGTAGTTAGGGTTGGTTAGCAATGCCTTGATTTTGTCGTATACTTGGGAAAAGTCGGGAGAAGAATCCAACAATTTTTTGTCCAAGTGGAGATCGATGCCCACGTTTTTGCGAGTGCCGTTGAGATTGTACTTTGTTTTTGGGTTGATCCAAACGTTTTCGCGACTGATAATATTAAATTGTTCGTCGGCAATGACGATACCAATACTGCAAATACTTGACAGTTTGTAGCCGTTTGCCGCTTCGATATCAAATGCTAAGTAATTCATAATGTGTCCTTATTTATCCATTGTATATTTTACCAAATTTAAATATATAATGCAACAGTTTTGGGGAAAATGTGAACAAAAGAAAAGAGAGCATGCAGTTTGATTGCCTTGCTCTCGTTTGGCTAGATATTTGTTTGGCGGTTGTTGGCGAAAACGTTTACTTTGATATGCAGGTGGGTAACATTGTTGATGCACCAAAAGACTTGGACAAGTATTCGATTGGGCACACCAAAACCAAATTGAATACTTTTTGCGAACTGGATAAAAACACTTGCAAAACTGTGGAATTTTTACAACAATCTTGCTGGTTTTACCAATAAAATGATTGCAATTATTACCGTGGGAATACTTGACGAAATTTGCTGAAATCCGCAAGAAAAAAACGGCTAAAACCTAAGGAAAAATACGCAAAATTGCGCAAAAATCGCGGATACGTCATCGTTTTTTGGTGCTTTGCTCAAGTTGGTATTTGCTGTTGCGACCTTTGGCAAGAAGGTACTTGGTGGGGGCCAAAATGACAACTTTTCGGTTGCTTTTGCGGATTTGAAAACGAATGGCAACAACCAGTTGCCAACTGCCAACGGCAATCAAAAACAGAGCAAACACAATACGCAAAAACTGGTTTTGCGAGTCGCTTGCAAGCAATGCTCCCAACGTGGCAAGCACCACCGCCGGAATGACAATGTACAAAATATTTTTGGGTTTTACAAGGCCCTTTTTGAAATGTAGGCCCAGCGCAACAAGGCACATCGGCAAAAAACTAATCAGGTTGATGCCTTGGATTGCCTTTTGTTCCAAGTCCAAAAAGGACAGTAGCGGAACAAGCACAGTGCCACCGCCCATACCCATGCCACCGATGATGCCCGCAAGAAATCCAAATAAAATTAGCAAAAATACGTTCATAGTTTCCCTTTAAAACAACATTTTGATGCCACCAAGAATCAGCACCACAGCAAAGATAATTTTGATAACGTCACTTTTGAGTTTGGAAAGTAGCAATGCACCAACAACGCCACCAATCACCACGCCAAGGGTTGCCCACAAAGTTGGTTGCCAATCGATGACACCCTTGAATAGATACACCACGGCGGACACAACAGTTAGTGGCAAAATGATGAGTAACGCCGTTGCTTGGGCATTTTTTTGTGGCAGAGCCATGACCGTTAGCAACAAGGAAACGACAAGCACTCCGCCACCACCGCCCAAAAATCCGTTGATAAACCCGGCTAGACCTCCAAAGATTGCCAAAGTCCACTTGTTTTTTGCTGATAGTTGCACTAAAATTCCTCCGGGGCCATGTATAAATGTAGCGCGCATGCGAAAATTTGTAAAAATCTTTGTTATTTATAATAATATATGGCCCAATTTGATTGATTTTTTTTTTAGTTTGTACTAAAATATTGACATGTATGCGCCTTGGCGCAAACAATATTAGTAAAAAGGTATTAGGTTATGAGTAAAAACACAAAAACAGTAAATCATCCCTTGACTTGGGATAAAAGAGCAATTTGGATTGTTGCTATCTGCGTTGTTGCAGTTGTTGCTTTGATTGTTGTTTTGTCTGCCGTTTTGGGCGGTACTACAATCAATCCTGACAACGATGGTTCCAACGGTAGCGGTTCCTCCTCTCTTACAATTTCCAACGGTGACTTTTTGTATACACAGTCCGAAAGCACAAGTCTTCCTTACGAAGCACAAGACTGGGTAAAAAAGACATACAATGACGGCAAAACTTTTGGCGACATCGAAGACGAACAAAACGTTGTTATGGGTATTGTTAACACAAACGAAGCTGTTTGGGCAGACGTTAAATCCGCACTTGCAGCAAAAGGCATTGACGTAGCAAACCCACTTACACACTCCACAAAGGGCGTTATCGACCAAGTTGCAGTAGAAGAAGACGAAGTTGACATTGCTAACGTTTACATGATTGCCACAAAAAATGCTACAAATGCAAGCATTTTGTCCAACTCCTTTAGCATCCCATCCTTGACATCTGTAAAGATCACAGTTTGGATGAACGCTGAACAACTTGGCGCTGGCTCCATCGCATCCGCAATGGTTCAAAGAAGCTCCTCCACTATCGCTTCTGAAAAGAATGGTAACACACAATACTGGTTTGCATACGACCTTGAAATCGAAAAGGAAGTAACAACTGGCACAAACGGCTGGCAAAAAGTTGAATTCTTTGTATTCAACCGTTCTTCCAACTCCACTTCCGTTAGACTTAACGTTGGTATTGGTAACGTTTACGGCAATGTAGAATCCTCCGGTGTATTGTTCATCGACGATATCACATACGAAACAGTTACAGCAAACGAATACCGCAAACACTTTGATGCTACAAACAACCTCAGCTACATTATCGAAGCTAAGGATCAAAAGGACTCTGTAGTTAACACTTACAACTGGTCTGGCGCAAGCGAACTTAAGGTTGGCACAAAGACTGGTGTTGAAGCTTACTTGAACACAGATGCTGCAAAGGTTAACGGCGAAGCTTACTCTCCATTTGTTGGCACAGATAAGTTTGCTCTTTACCAAGTAAATAGCACAGGCAAGTTGACACAAAACATCTCCTTGACAGGCGCTGATGGTCAAGATAACTACTTGCACCTCTACTTCTGGATGAGAGTTGTTGAACAAAATCAATACCCACAAGCATCCATCGCAGATATCACACTTCGTGACACAAGCGTAAATGACGCAACAAAGAGTCTTTCCAAACTTGTTAACATTGCTGCAGTAAAGGACATCACAGAAGATAACAACTGTGGTTGGAAGCAATACCACATCTACGTTAAACCTGACCAAGACGTTACAGATGCAGAAGTTTCCCTCACAATCGAATGGGCTAAGACAGGTCTTGCACACGATGGTCAAATGTTCGTAAGCGAACTTATGTGCGAAGTTATCTCCGACACAGACTACGCTAAAGCAACATCCAACTCCACAACAAACGTTAAGGCAGACATGTCCAAGAAGCACGCTTCCACAGGCGTTACAAACGGTACATTTGGTTACCTTGAAGATACAAACAAGACTCAACCAGAAAACTGGACTCCAGTGTTTGCAGGCTCCAACGATCTTTACCAAGATGGTAAGGGTAACACAGCAATCAACGGCGTTGTTACAAGCAAAGATGCTATCGACAACAAGATCATGAACGTTGGTGCACCATCCTTCGATGACGAATACGGTTACTACCTTGCAGTTACAAACAAGCAAGCAACTGCTCAAGGTTTCTTGTCTCAAAACATTTCCCTTTCTGCTAAGTCCGTTTACAGAATTTCTGTACTTGCAAAGGTAGAAGGCAATGCTAACCCATACATCTACCTTGTTAACAAGGCACTTGCTCAAGGCGAAGAAGGCACACGCGAAGCTGCTATCATCGGTAAGTTCGAAGCAGTTGCTACAAACAGCGACATGGACAAACTCTTGATGCAACCTGTTCAAGAAAATAACGGTTGGGTAAGATACTACTTTATCGTTGAAACTGCTGATGCAGGCGTTGCTGTTAACGTTGCTTTGTTCAATGGTTCCATCGACGGCACAACACTTGCTACTGGCACAGTTTACTACGATCAAGTTGTAGTTGAACAACTTGGTAGCTACGCTATCGGCGAAGATACCGAAAACGAAGATGCTACACTTTACCAAGTAAGCTACACAGCTAAATCCGGTTCTGGCTACGCTGATTTGTTTGAAACATACTTTGCTAACGTTGATGGCAAGACAGCAACAATGAACACAATCGACTTCAACTTTGATAACGTTAACGTTGTTCGTTTGGCTGACGCTGAAAAGTGGACAGAAATGCGTACAATCCCAGAAGAGGAAGAAGAAGTTGAAGATGACACTGATGATGATCACGACCACAATCACAACGAAGTTGACTGGGGCTTGATTGCATCCGCTGCATCCAGTAGTCTTCTTGTAATTGGTCTTGGCGTTGCAGTAGCTCTTAAGATCTTTAGAAAAAAAAGATAATCCACAAGTAGTAAATTAACCAAATACTTGAAATAGAAAGGACTGTCCGTTTGGACAGCCCTTTTTGTTATACTTTGAAATGTTAGTTTGATATGGTATTGACAAGTAAATTTTAGATGATAGTAATTAAAAAACGCCCCGAAAGTTTGATACCTTGGGGTGTTTTTTGATTGTTATTTTTTATCTTCAGTTATATTGAATTCTTCCAAAATTTTCACCTTTTGATTGCAAAATTTTAGAATTGAAATTGCAAATCAGTTGAGTTTTAGCAATTTGTAGACATCGGCAAGTACTTGTTTGGAGCCCTTGGCGCTTGTGTCGAGAGTTAGAGTTGCGTACTTTGCGTAAAGTGGGGTGCGCTCGGCAATCTTTTGGTAAAGTTCCTCCACGGATAGGCCATCAAACAAGGGGCGTGTGTGGCCGTTTAGACGTCGGTGGGCGGACTTTGCATCCACCTTGAGCCACAAAACTGTTGCATTTTGACAAAGTTGGGGGAAGTCCTTGGACATCACGCTACCGCCACCGCAAGAGACTACGCAATCGTCCTTTTGGGAAAGGTCGAGTATCACTTGGCTTTCCAACGTGCGGAAATGGCTTTCGCCCTGCTCGGCAAAGATTTGGGCGATGGTTGTGCCTGCTTGCGCTTCCACAAGTTTGTCGATATCGAACAAAGGGATATTCAATTTTTGAGAAAGGTGTTTTGCGACGGTGCTTTTGTAGCTGGTGGCAAAACCGATGATGACAAGTTTCATGGTGGGTTTGATAGAAATAGAATACGTTTTGTGTGTTGTTTAGAGATTGTCCATTATAAATTTTATTGTGGAGTGGTTGTTTACAAGAAACTCCACGGCATCGAAGTATCCTTGGATGCCCCTACCAACAAAGTTTGCAACACATACGTCGGCCAAAACATCGGTGTGGCGGAAAGTTTCGCGCGCGTAGATGTTGGACATGTGCACGTCCACAACTGGGATGTTGATGCACTCGATGCAATCGCGAAGGGCGTAGCTATAGTGGGCGTAGGCGCCGGCATTGAGCACAACTGCATCGCAATCCGTTTGTTGAAGGATGTTGACAAGTTCGCCTTCGATGTTGCTTTGCGCGCAAATTACCTCCGCACCAAGTGTTTGGCCGTAGGATACTACTTTGTTTTGCAAAGTTTCGAGGGTGTCGCTACCATACAAAGTGTGGTCGCGCTTGCCAAGC
>JAZRHU010000059.1:0-13251 GCA_045644945.1 Candidatus Fimimonas sp.
CCACTACGCTGTGCAACTTACAATTGGACATCTTACATACGTGTGCTCGGTAACGGCAACGGTACTTGACCTTGATACCGGCAAAAAGTGGGAAGTAAACTGCATGCGTGCATTGTACAGCGCAAAACTTGACCGCGATCCCGAAGGGGCATCATTCAACGAGTACAAAGCAAAGGACTTCTACATGAGTTTTGAAGTTACCGAAAAAGAGCGCATACTGTACTTCAAAGGAAAAAATGACAAGTTTGCCGATGTGGAAATAAAGATTGTTGCAGACAACGACATTGACAACGAAAAGATGGTTATCGCTACACCATTTGCCAAGAAAACTCAGTTTTACCTCAACTACAAGGAAAACTACTACAACGCCAAAGGTTTTGCACGTTTTGACGACTTTGAACTAAATCTTGATGGCGCAACAGGCCTTGTGGATTGGGGACGTGGCGTGTGGCCATTTAGTCACGAGTGGTTTTGGGGCAATATGTCCACACACATTGATGGCGTGCCATTTGGCTTCAACATTGGTTGGGGCTTTGGCGACCTATCTAACGCTACGGAAAACATGTACTTTGTAGGCAAAAAGGCGTACAAAGTTGGACACTTGAACGTGGAGCGTGACGTGGACAACTACATGGCACCATGGCACTTGTGGGATGACGAAGGTACAATTGAGTTGTTTTTCAAACCCATCTACGACAACTTTACGTTTAACAAAATCTTGTTCGTGGATACACATTGCGACCAAGTTTACGGCAATTTTGATGGCTGGGTTATGACAGAAAATGGCAAGTTGGAAATAAAGGACCAATTGGCATTTATCGAACATGCGGTAAACAAGTGGTAAAACACCTTTTGCAAAATAGAAAACAAAAATCTCTCAACTGCGGTTGGGGGATTTTTTTTGTTGCAAAATGGGTGGTCTCTGTTATAAATTTGCTCTTCCAAAAGTTCCTTTATATAATTATAAGTAAAAATTATAGGAGATATCATCAATTTTGTTGCTGTCGGGGGTTGACTTTATCCACAAAAGTGTTTATAATTGTTTTGTATGTGGTGTAAGTTGGCATTTGCTCAAAGTTGCAACTGCACACAAAACAAATATTACAAATTTTTTATTGGAGGAAAAACAATAATGGCAAAGAGAACTATTGACGGTAACACCGCTGCCTCTCACGTTGCGTATGCTTTTAGTGACGTTGCTGCGATTTACCCTATCACTCCTTCTTCTCCTATGGCAGAAGTTGCCGACGAATGGTCTGCCCAAGGTAGAACTAACTTGTTCGGACAAACTATCAAAATTGCAGAAATGCAATCCGAAGCTGGCGCAGCTGGTGCAGTACACGGCTCACTTGTAGCAGGCGCTTTGACAAGCACATTTACAGCAAGTCAAGGTTTGCTCCTTATGATCCCTAACATGTACAAAATCAGTGGTGAATTGCTTCCTTGCGTATTCCACGTTTCTGCACGTGCTTTGGCTGCACACGCTCTTAACATCTTCGGTGACCACTCCGACGTTATGGCTTGTCGTCAAACTGGTTTTGCAATGATGGCATCCAACTCCGTACAAGAAGCTATGGACTTGGCACTTGTATCTCACCTTTCCACATTGGAAGCAAGAGTACCATTCCTTCACTTCTTTGACGGTTTCCGTACAAGTCACGAAGTAAGCAAGATTGAAGAAATCTCTTACGACGATATGGCAAAACTTTTGGATATGAAATACGTTGACGCTTTCCGCGCTGGCGCATTGAACCCAGAACATCCACAACAACAAGGTACAGCTCAAAACCCAGACATCTACTTCCAAAACAGAGAAGCTGCAAACAAGCAATACCTTGCTACTCCTGCAATTGTTGAAAAATACATGAAACAAGTTGGCGAGTTGACAGGTCGTCACTACAACTTGTTTGACTACGTTGGTGCTCCAGATGCTGAAAAAGTTATCGTACTTATGGGTTCTGGTGCTGACGCTGTTGAAGAAACAGTTAACTACCTTGTAGCTAGAGGCGAAAAGGTTGGTGCAATCAAAGTTCGTTTGTACCGTCCATTTAGCGCTAAACACTTTGTTGACGCTATCCCTGCAACAGTTACTAAGGTTGCTGTTCTTGACAGAACAAAGGAACCAGGTTCTCTTGGTGAACCACTTTACTTGGACGTTGTTACTGCTCTTGCTGAACTTGGCAGAAAGATGGACGTTGTTGTTGGTGGTAGATACGGTCTTGGTAGCAAGGAATTTACTCCTTCTATGATTTTGTCCGTATACAAAAACCTCGATGGCGAAAAGAAGAACCACTTTACTGTTGGTATCAACGATGACGTTACTAACACAAGTTTGGTTGTTGACGAAATGATCGACGTTGCTCCAGCTGGAACAACACGTTGTAAGTTCTACGGTCTTGGCTCCGACGGTACAGTTGGTGCTAACAAGAACTCCATCAAGATCATCGGTGACCACACAGATTTGTACGCTCAAGGTTACTTTGAATACGACTCCAAGAAGTCCGGCGGTTTGACAGTATCTCACCTTCGTTTTGGTAAGAACCCAATCAAATCCAGCTACCTCATCGACCAAGCTGAATTTATCGCTTGCCATAACCAAAGCTACGTTACTCGTTACGACATTTTGGCTGACGCAAAAGACGGCGGTACATTCCTTTTGAACTGCATCTGGTCTGACGAAGAACTTGAAAGAGAACTTCCAGCTTACATGAAGAACCAAATTGCTAACAAGCACTTGAAGTTCTACACTATCGACGGTCTCCACATCGCATTGAAGGCTGGTTCTGCTAAGTCCACAAACGTTGTTTGCCAAGCTGCATTCTTCAACCTTGCAAACATCATTCCTTACGCTGAAGCAGAAAAATACATGAAAGAAGCTGTAGTTAAATCCTACGGTAAGAAGGGCCAAAAGGTTGTAGAAATGAACTGGGCTGCTATCGACGGCGCTATCGCAGGTTTGCACGAAGTTACAGTTCCTGCTCACTGGGCTACAACAACAGAAGGCGCTGCATTGCCAGAAGCTTCCGAAAACGAATACTTCGAAACATTTGTTCGTCCTATCGTTTCTCAAAAGGGTAACAGTCTTCCTGTATCCGCATTTAACCCAGCAGGTATCGTTCCAACAGCTACAACACAATACGAAAAACGTGGTATCGCTGTTAACCTTCCAGCTTGGGACATTGCTAAATGTATCCAATGTAACCAATGTGCTTTTGTTTGTCCACACGCTGCAATTCGTCCTGTTTTGGTTGACGAAACAGTTGAACTTCCAGAAAGCTTTACAACAAAACCAGCAATTGGTGTTAAGGGTGCTAAGTTCCGTATCCAAGTAAGTCCACTTGACTGTACTGGTTGCGGTAGCTGTGCTAACGTTTGCCCATCCAAGGAAAAGGCTCTCGTTATGACTCCAGCTGACAAAGTTCACGAAGAAGAAAACTACAAGTTTGCTCAAACTGTTAAGACAGTTGAAAGCACACTTAACCCAGCAACAGTTAAGGGTAGCCAATTCAAACAACCTTTGTTCGAGTTCTCTGGCGCATGTGCTGGTTGTGGTGAAACACCATACGTTAAACTTGTTACACAACTCTTTGGTGAACAAATGATGGTTGCTAACGCAACAGGTTGCTCCTCCATCTACGGTGGTTCTGCTCCTACTTGCCCATACACAGTAAACAAAGACGGCCACGGTCCAGCTTGGGCTAACAGCTTGTTCGAAGACAACGCTGAATTCGGTTTCGGTTACCACTTGGCAGTAAGCCAACGTCGTACAAAGCTCAAGGAAACTGTTGAAAAGCTTGTTGCTATTTGGGAAGAAAAAGGCAAGAACCCAGAAGGCGTTGCTGCTGCACGTGAATGGCTCGAAGGTTTCGACAACACAGCTAAATCCAAGGCTGCTGCTGCTAAACTTGTTGCTAACTGCCAAGCTCACGCTGATTGCCAATGCTGTGGCGAACTTATCGCTGAAGTTTTGAAGAGCAAAGATATGCTCGTTAAGAAGTCCATTTGGATCTTCGGTGGCGACGGTTGGGCATACGACATCGGTTACGGCGGACTTGACCACGTTCTTGCAAGTGGCGAAGACGTTAACATCCTTGTTATGGATACCGAAGTTTACTCCAACACAGGTGGTCAAGCTTCCAAGGCTTCCCCAACTGCTGCTGTTGCTAAGTTTGCTGCTGCTGGTAAGCGCACAAAGAAGAAGGACCTTGGTATGATGGCTATGAGCTATGGTTACGTTTACGTTGCTCAAGTTGGTATGGGTGCTAGCCAAGCTCAACTTGTTAAAGCGTTGACAGAAGCTGAAGCATACAAGGGACCATCCTTGATCATCGCTTACGCTCCATGTATCAACCACGGTATCAACATGGGTAAATCTCAAGAAGAAATCAAACGTGCTGTTGATTGTGGTTACTGGCAACTTTACCGTTACAACCCAGATCTTGTTGAACAAGGTAAGAATCCATTTACACTTGATTCTAAAGATCCAACAGGTAGCTACCGTGACTTCATCATGAGTGAAACACGTTACGCATCCTTGGCAAAGACAAAGCCAGAAGTTGCTGACCAATTGTTTGTTCAATCCGAAGCTGACGCTCTTGGCAGAGTTGCTAAGTACAAGAAGCTTGCTGGTCAAGAATAATTATTTGTAACAATAAAATTGTAATAAAAAGACAGGTAGTGAAATTCACTACCTGTTTTTTTGTTGGAATATTTAGCTTAGATGGTTGCACCACTCGGCAAAATTTGCTTGGTGTAAGCAGAAAAAAACTCCCGGAAATATGGGAGTTAATTTTTTAGTGTTTTGTTTTGTAATATTCAATCCTTTTTGTAAAACACAATGTCCATACCTTCGTTAATGTTTTTTACCTTGCCAGTAGGTTTGTAACCCAGTTTTTCGTACAAACGACAGGTGGATTGCTCTTGCATGATTGTGTCTAGTTGCCAGTTGTTTGCGCCATGGATACTTTCAGCAAGCAAAATTGCTTGTTTTGCGTACCCTTTGTTACGATATTCCTTTGAAATAAAAATGGGCGAAATGCGTTTAAATGAACCATCATGTTTGTCCACCACCCTGATTGCACCAACAATACTATTATCTATGTAAATTAAATAAAAATAGCTATTTAAATCGGTCAATTTGGCTTGTATGCGCTCAATAGGCTCGTTTGCAGGACTTGTTTGGTAATCTTTGTATTTGGCAAGTAGTTCGCTAAATGCCTCCACTTGCATTGTGTATAGTAGTTGGCAATGACTTGCGTTTGCCCTGACAAGTTTCATAGTATACTTCCTTTATGGCAGTCGTAAGTGTCTACTCCACTGTAAACTCTGTCCAATCGACTTTGTTGTACTGCATGACGTCTGTTGACTTTTTCATGCCAAGTTTTTCGTAGAAACCGATGGCATTTTCGTTGGCAATCAAGTAGATGGCAATATCCTTTTCGTCACCAGCAATTTGATGGGCAGTTTGCATCAATTTTTTGCCAATGCCTTGCTTTGTGTAGGCACGATCCACGCCAAGGTCGGTGACATACAACCAATAGGCAAAGTCCGTCAAACCAAACAAAACACCCACGATAACGCCCTGCTCGTTGCGTGCAACAAGACTGATGGAAACATTTTGCACAAGCTTTTTGATGCGCTCGGCAAAGCGTTCTTGGGGGTATTGCGAACCCAAGTCGGTGCGTTTGAGAAAGTCGATGTATTCGGCAGGAGAAAGACGCTCCTGTTTGTAAGTGATGTTCATATTGCACCCCTGCATTTGTTTTTGTAATTTATTATGATGATGTTAGACTAATTTTAACACGAAAAACGTAATAAGTAAATAGAAATTTACGAATTGCGCACATCATTTGCCTGCAGGTCATCGAGGACGCAGGCCCTACAATCAAGTCGGCGGGAGCAAGCCACCCGCCCTACGATAAAATTGTTGCGAGAAGATTGGGTTGACAATATGCGGGCGGATATGGAATAGGCCCTACGGATTTATTTATCACGCGTCGCGCCCTACGGATTTGCGTACAAAAAAAGCCCTACACTAGAGCAGGGCTTTGATATTTGGATTGATACACTATTACTAATATCCGAAGTGCGGTGGTCTTTGTTGTCGGAAAAACATTGGTATGGCCTTTGCGGCGTAACTACTATCGGTATAGACAACCATACATCCCTTGCGGGCTACTTTCCAAGAGTAGTAATTTGTAATGGAGATTTGATAAACATTTAGGTGGCCATCTATATATGTTGGAATATAAGTCTCATGCCAAGACTGTCCCAACTTTAGACGTGCATATTGCTTTGCTTGTTTTCTCGTTTTAAACACGATAAAGGTGCAAAGTTCCTCGCCATAGGAATCGGTCAAATTGTACATTTCAACGACATCGACATCAAAGGTACCTTTCAAACCTTGTACATCATTTTTGACAATATAATTTGCTCTTATCAGCTCGGTATCCGTTACAAAGGTGCTTGTGGTACGAAATCCCTTTGTTTTTAGGTCCATGACCATATCCAAAGCATTTGCTTTGGGTGAGCACCCCACAAAAACCACAGAAATGGTGATTAACAATAGTATAACTGCAATTGTTCTTTTCATTGTGGCCTCCAGTTTTGCTTTTTTAGAATTATAACATAGTGATGATAAAAAGTAAATAGAAAAATACAAATTTTGGAAGCAAAGAATAGTTGTTTGCAATGATAAGATTGCAATAAAAAGACAGGTAGTAAAGTTGACTACCTGTCTTTGGTTTTGTTAGCAATTATGCCAATTGATTGTTATCTGAAGCGCAGTTTGATAATTTCCATTGATTTTTCGCTGTTAGATGTGATGACAACACGACCAATTTGCGCCAAACGCCTATTATTTGGATTGTTATGGGAGTAGTATTCCAATTGAAACGCCGCATATTGTTGAGCCTGCTCTTCGGTGGCAAATGTGGTAATTATGCAATACTTATTTCTACTTTCCTCTTCAGCCACGGTATACTTCGACAAAACTTCTACCGTAAAATCGTATCCCATAGCATATATGTGCATGTTAAGTACCTTCGTCTCCATCTCTATTTCCTCTGGAGTAACGCAGGAATTTACTTGTACAAAGCCATTGGACTCCAGTAGTTTGACAAAGTACTCTCCATAGAAAAGGCCATCACAACCAACGAGAAATAACGAAATGGTGATTAGCAATAGTATAACTGCAATTGTTCTTTTCATTGTGGCCTCCAGTTTTGCTTTTTTAGAATTATAACATATCTATATTGCATTGTAAATAGAAATAACAAAAAAGCTCCCAACTGTGTTGAGAGCTTTTGGTTTTGAGTTGTTCGTGTCCAACTCCAGCAGATATCCCAAAACTGTGGGAGATTATCTCTTGGAGAATTGTGGAGCTTTACGAGCCTTCTTGAGACCGTACTTTTTACGTTCCTTCATACGTGGGTCACGTGTCAAGAAACCATTCTTTTTGAGAACAGCTTTGTCTTCGCCTGCAACAACAAGTGCGCGAGCGATACCGTGACGGATAGCACCAGCTTGACCTGTGTAGCCACCACCGATAACGTTTACTTCTACATCGTACTTGGACAATGTTTCTGTAGCTGCAAGAGGTTGACGAACGATGTACTTGAGTGTGTCGAGACCAAAGTATGTGTCGATATCACGCTTGTTGATTGTGATTTGGCCATTGCCACCTGGAATCAAACGAACGCGAGCGATGGACTTCTTTCTGCGACCTGTACCCCAGAATTGAACCTTTTTCTTAGAATTGATCTTTGCCATGTGTGTAACCTCCTACTATTTCAACACAAGAACTTCTGGGCATTGAGCCTCGTGCTTGTGTTCAGCGCCTTTGTAAACGCGAAGTTTGGTGAGCATTTTTCTACCAAGACTGTTGTGAGGAAGCATACCCTTTACAGCCTTCATTACTGCGAAATCGCTACGTTCAGCCATGAGCTTACGGTATTGAACTTGCTTGAGGTGACCTGGGCGTGGAGAACGACGAACGTAGAGTTTGTCTTCCAACTTGTTACCTGTCAAAACTACTTTGTCGCAGTTGATTACGATAACGTAGTCGCCTGTATCAACGTGAGGTGTAAATGTGGGCTTGTTTTTACCACGAAGAATGGATGCAACTTGTGTAGCAAGGCGACCAAGCACCATGCCAGAAGCATCTACAACGTACCATTTTCTTTCAACGGCTTCTGCTTTAGCCATAAAAGTTTTAATCATTTTAGTTTTCTCCTAATATTTAAGTTTGTTTGCTGTTCACGGTTGAGTAATTACTGCCAGTGGAAATGCAGTTTAGACCATGCAGAGCTTAAAATACAAGGCCGAACTACTCACAGCTTATCAATTATACAAAAAATGCCCCATTTTGTCAATCAAAATAAGGCATGTTTTACATCTTTTTGAGATAATTTTTGATGGATTTTTAGATGTGTTTGTTGCAAATTTCTTACAGCATACAAAAGGCCTATTTTTGCTAATTTTGCACCCAAAATGGCGCGTATTTTGTGAAAAATATCAGTCTTTGTCGTAAAAAACTTGTTCCAAGGTAAGACCTTTTGCAGGCATGGTTTTGATTGTGCGTTTTTCGCCGTTGAGCATGGCAACAACGTCATCAATATCCTTTTTGCCACTACCAATTTGCACCAAAAGTCCTGCCATGATGCGCACTTGGTTGTACAAAAATGCGTTGCCGTTGACAATCAAGTTTATTGTGCCATCCTTGTTGTCTACAACATCAAAGCTGTTGATTGTGCGAATTGTGCCTTTGAGGTTGCTACCAGTTTTTTGGAAGGACGCAAAGTCGTGTGTGCCTGTGAGTATTTGGGCAGCCAAAGCCATTTTGTAGACGTTCAAAGGACGGTAAACTTGGGCGTGGTTAACATCCAACGTGGGTTTGCGAGTTGCGGAGACATACAAGCGGTAGCAATAGGTTTTGGATACGGCGCTAAATCTTGCATCAAAGTCGTCATCCACCTTTTCCGCCTGCACTACTGCAACGGAATTGGGCAAGCTCAAGTTTACGCCCAAACAAAGCTTGTAGGGGTTGACATCCTTGGGTGGGAAAAAGTGGGCAACTTGGCCCTTTGCGTGCACGCCAACGTCCGTGCGACCTGCGCCGTAGATGCGGATTGGTGGGCAATCAAAGTAGTTGCCGAGCGCCTTTTCTACCGTGTCTTGCACGGAAATGCCGTTTGTTTGGCTTTGCCAACCGCAAAAATCTGTGCCGACATATTCAATTGTGAGTTTGATTTTTGACATAGTTAGTGAAAAATGGTTGGTGTTTTGTTTGCGGTCTATCGAAACATAAGACCCTACGGATATATTAAATATGATTTGTGTTTAGATGCGGGAGGGGCAACCCCTCCCCTACAAATTTTGCAGATTTGCCGTCAAAAAGCAACCAGAGTTTGTGACAGAGTCATTAGAAATACATCCAAGGAACGATAGTTTCCCAGTTGCCACGCATTGCGTACACAACGATGATGCCACCAAACACGATAATGCAAACAAGGCTTGCTACCAAGTCGCGCCAAGACAGTTTCATCACACGCATTTGGGTGCGGTTTGTTGCACCTTCGTAGCAACGGCTGTTCATTGCGTTGGCAAGCTCTTCCGCACGGCGGAAACCACCTACCAAAAGTGGAATCAAAATGGGCACAAATGCCTTTGCACGTTGGAACAAATTGCCTGTGTCGAAATCGGCACCACGTGCCTTTTGTGCGCGAATGATGCGGTCTGTTTCGTCAATCAAGCTTGGGATAAAGGACAATGTCAAGCTCATGATTAGAGCCAAATCGTGAACGGGGAATTTGATAACCTTTAGTGGCGCCAAAATACGTTCGATAGCGTGTGTGAGATCGACAGGAGTTGTTGTTAGCGTCAACACGCTTGAGCCAATTACAAGGTAAACAAGGCGCAAAAGCATTTTGCTTGCGTAGATTAGGCCCTCGTCCGTGATGGTAAAGATCCACCAAGAAACAAGCACGTTACCGCTTTTTGTGAAGAATACGTTGAGCATTGCTGTCAAGATGAGCAACACAACAATGCCTTTGACGGACTTCAAGATGGACTTGACGGGCACTTTGGAGGACGCGATAACCGCAATCAAAAATACCGTTACAACGGCAAAGCCAACGTAGCTTTGAATAAAGAAAATGCCCACCATAAACAACAAGCAAAGCAAAAGCTTGATGCGTGCATCCATGTTGTGTACAAAGGAATTTTTGGGGTAGTATTGACCGAAGGTAACGTCTCTAAACATTGCTACCTCCTTTCAGTTGACACAATGCATCAAATACTTGGTCAACTGTGATACAATCATCTGGCAAAACAATGCCTTGCTTTTCCAAAGCGTTGACAAATTGTGCCATTTGGGGGATTTCCAAATTCATGGAAACAATTTGGTCTTCCATCTTGAAAAGTTGGCGTGGAGGAAGGTCGTAAGCAACGCCACCATCGCGGAAAACAATCACGCGGTCGGCATTTTCGTACACTTCGTTCATATCGTGGGATACCATTACAACGGTGATACCCTTTTGTTTGTTGATGGATTTTACCAAGGAGAGGATTTCGCGCTTACCATGAGGGTCCAAGCCTGCAGTTGGCTCGTCAAGAACCAAAATTTGTGGCTTCATTGCAAGTACGCCAGCAAGCGCAACACGGCGTTTTTCGCCACCGGAAAGGTCAAATGGAGACTTGGACTTGATAGCATCGAAATCCAAGCCAACAGTTTCCATAGCGTTTTTGGCAAGCTCGTAGGCATCCTCCCTAGCAACGCCAAAGTTGCGTGGGCCAAAGGCTACGTCTTCCAAAACGGTGTCGGCAAAAAGTTGATACTCGGGGTATTGGAATACCATGCCCACACTACCGCGAAGCTTTTTGAGGTCGAGTTTTTTGTCGGCAAGGTCTAGTCCTGCAACAACCAAATCGCCACTTTGATGACGAACAAGGGCATTGAGATGTTGAACAAATGTTGTTTTGCCACTGCCTGTGTGACCAACGATGGCAACAAACTCGCCTTTGTTTATTGTTAGGCAAATGTCCTTTAGAGCGTGTTTTTCGAATGGGCTTTTGGGGTTGTAGACGAAATTGAGGTTGTTGGCATAGATTGCAACATTTTCGTCAATTTGAGGTGCCACTACTTGAGATTTTGACATACTGCACCTCCCAAAATTTTGGCATCGGTAATTGTTTCGTCCACATCGAAACCGGCATTTTTAAGCTTTTGAGCAAGTTCCACAGTGCGTGGAGCTTTGAGACCAACCTCATCTAGAAGCTGGCTGTTGGCAAAGATTTGCATTGGAGTGCCTTGGTCGACAATGTGTCCGCCACTCATAACAAAAACGTGGTCGCAATCCAACACTTCTTCCATAAAGTGGGTAATCAAAACAACTGTCATGCCTTGTTTGTTGAGCTCGTGAGCAACTTGAAGCACTTCTCTGCGACCTTGTGGGTCGAGCATGGCTGTGGACTCGTCCAAAACAAGCACTTGTGGTTGTATTGCCAAAGCACCGGCAATGGCGATACGTTGTTTTTGTCCGCCGGACAATTTGTGTGGAGAGCGTTTTGCAAACTGCAACATGCCAACTTGCTCAAGCGCTTTGTGTACGCGCTCGACAATTTCCTTTTGTGGAACGCCCAAGTTTTCTGGGCCGAAGGCAACGTCCTCTTCCACAATGCTTGCAACCATTTGGTTGTCGGGATTTTGGAAAACCATACCCACTTGCTTGCGAATTTCGAAAATGTTTGCTTTGATGGCGGTATCAAGGCCGAAAACTTCCACCTTGCCCATTGCTGGCAACAAAATGCCGTTTAGATGCTTGGCAAGTGTAGACTTTCCGCAACCGTTGTGTCCTACAAGCGCGACAAAAGAGCCCTTGTAGATTTCGAGGTTGATACCCTCGATACCAATGGCTTGGCCTACTGTGCCATCCTCGTTGTACACTTTGTAGTAGTGGGTGGCATCTTGCACGCTGATTGCTATTTGCTTTTGATTGTCGATGTTGTTCATTTACTTTCCTTTTCGCAAAAGTTTGCGAACATAGTTATACAAATATATTATACTAAAAAAAATATCGTTTGGCAATTGTTATAAACAAATATCGTGATAGTTAGGCAAAATATATGCTATTTGGCAATCAAAATGCTGAACACAACCAAGCAAAATGGCTACTTTGGTATCGGCATTGCGCAAAATATATCGAAAATTGCATAGTTTTGCCAAAGACGTGTCGCACTGCTGTTTTTGATTGACAAAAAATGTGGTTTGTTATACAATGGTAAAGTAAAAGACAGCCAGACGGTTGCGTGGGAATTTTCTCACGAGGAAAGTCCGAGCACCACAGAGCAAGAGTGCAGGATAACGTCCTGTGAAGGCGACTTTAAGGAAAGTGCAACAGAAATATACCGCAACGCAAGTTGTAAGGGTGGAAATGCGGGGTAAGAGCCCACACACGTTTTGGTGACAACGCGTGCATGTAAACCCCACTCGGTGCAAGAACTGAGATCAAATGCCTGCTCGGCATCTCGACATATTCGCTAGAGCCCTTCGGTAACGATTGGCGTAGAAAGATAACCGTCCAAGACAGAACTCGGCTTACAGACTGAACTTTTACGATAAAAATATGAGACCTTTCGGGTAATTCCCAAAAGGTCTCTTTTTTTGTTATTTTCAAGTTGGTGCAAATTATTGGTAAAATCCAACATCCCAATGAAAATA
Organism: Candidatus Fimimonas sp.; assembly: GCA_045644945.1. Classification (GTDB taxonomy): domain Bacteria; phylum Bacillota; class Clostridia; order Christensenellales; family CAG-314; genus Fimimonas. The sequence continues at coordinate 12,719 of JAZRHU010000059.1, forward strand.
AGTTTTTAATAATTAAATTGTAAATCCGGCAATAAATCAAGAAACTTTTTGCCATTGATAGTGAAATTCATAAAGAAATCATCGACACTACTAAATACAGCAATTACCTTACCAAAAGACCAAATCTCAATCTCTGGAAAAGCAGGCTCAACACGAAAAGAGCAATAGTCACATGTTAGAGTAAAAGAACATTGCTCTATCAAAATAGTGTCACGAATCTCAAATAAGAACTCTAAATCATCTGGATTAGTAACGATTTGCGAGTAGTCAATCATTTTGGAAATCTCCTTTTCTTCACAAAAGAGCGCAGCTTACATTTGGTACAAAAGACGGTGTTATTTTACACCACTTGAATAGTTGCAATCATACAATTGCAAAACCAAATGCTTACTGCACGCAGTCCACTATTCTTGCTCAGCAGGAACATAGAACGTTTGCACTGGGCCGGTATCGCGCATCAAGGTTTTTGGATCGCGGAATTTGAACAAGTACAAGAATGTGTTATAAAGGTCACCAACACATCCGCCAACGTG
>JAZRHU010000060.1:0-6126 GCA_045644945.1 Candidatus Fimimonas sp.
TAAAAAAGTAAGAAAAACCCCTAATTTTAGGGGTTTTTGTGGAGCTGATAACGGGATTTGAACCCGTGACCTCGTCCTTACCAAGGACGTGCTCTACCTGCTGAGCCATATCAGCTTATGGACTATTTAGTTGTTTTTTGAAATTGTGGATAAAACGCAAAATTCGTCTTACCAAGGACGTGCTCTACCTGCTGAGCCATATCAGCAAACATACAATATTTGGATATTATTGTATGATATTTTGCATAAAGATTTTGGTTTGAAATATGCGGATATCCCGTGACCTCGTCCTTAGTTTGCCACAAGTGGCAAAAAGAGCAAGGACGTGACATTACCTGCTGAGCCCTCAGCCGAGCAACTTTAGTTGCGAACGCCACCGAGCGCATGCGAAGGTATAGTAGCTTATGAAAGCTTTCAAATGCTTTCATATTATATATTGTTTATTTGCTATTGTCAAACGTATTGCTCAAATTGTTTGCAATATCAGTCCCCTTTTTTCATGTTTTTGGCGGAAATACTTGTCGTCAACTTGCGTGGCACAAGGCGTGTTGCAAAAATCGTCAAGCGGTTGCCACCACCAATGATGTGCAAACTTTTGCCAGCAAGGGATTTTTTGTAGCCAATTTGCGCAACCTTTTGTGCCGTGATGGGCTTGATTTTTGTAAAGGTGTAGTCGTTGTGTGCAAGCTCCACAAATTTGGAAAGGAATGGTCCTGGGCAAAGTGTAAGCAATTTTACATTTGTCTTGCGAATTTCGTAGCTGATTGCTTCGCCTAACAACAACACAAAACTCTTTGTTGCGTGATAGGTGCACATGTATGGCGCAGGCATAAATGCCGCAATGGACGCCACGTTGATGATGTGCCCTTCGTTGTTGGCAAGCATGTTATCCAAAAACACGCGCGTAAAGTACAACACGGCATTGCAGTTGACGTTTGTCATGTCAAGTTGCTTGTCGATGTCCATATCTTTAAAGTCGCATCTGTCGCCAAAACCAGCGCCGTTAACAAGATTGTTTACAAAGTAGCCCTTTTCCACAGTGTAGTTGTAGGCGCGCTTGAGCTCTTCCGTTTTGGATAGGTCCGCAACAAAAGTGTCCACAACAAGCTGGGGATATTTTTCTTGCAACTCTTGTTGAACATGGCAAAGGCCTTGTTCGTCCTTGTCCACTAGCAAAAGATTGTTGTTGTCTTGTGCGTAAAGTCGTGCAAACTCTGTTCCCAAACCATTTGCCGCACCTGTGATAAATGTGATTTTCATAGTTTTCTCCCTGTTGTGTATTGTTTAGTGTAGTATATTTTTAAGCGCTTTTGCTACTTTGTGTGATACATTTCCAAAAACATAAACATGCTTGTTGGATAGAAGTTGTTCCAATAACTGTTTGTAGAAAGATGGGTTTGCCATTTGACATTGCTTGGCAAAGTCTTGCAAGGTTACCACTTGATTGATTGCAACAATGCTGTTTACAATACAATCGCAAACTATGTTTGGCTTGTCTAGTAGTATAGGCAAGTTATCGCAGTAAAAGGCCTTTACATACTGCATATAGTTGTTTGAAAGTTCAAAATTTTTCAACAAATTTTCCATGCAATCAACAACTTGCGGTACATCATTTTTGTCGCAGGAAAGGTGAACTAGCCAGCCAACTTCGCCATCTACAATTTCCACACGGCTGTCAACCTCGTAGATGTAGCCAAACTTATCTCGCAAAATTTCCACCACGTGTCCCGTATTTCCCCTAAATAGCAGGTCATCTAATGCCAATGCTGCAATGTGCTTTTCTATGCTATTGCCAATTGTTGTATGCAAGGAGTAGTAGATATCTGCTTGGTCGTATTTGTCTTTTACAACAACCAACTTGTTGTCGGTATTTGTTTGCGCAACAAATGCTTGTGGTTGTTCGTCAACAGCAACAAATTTGCTAACAAATTCGTTTTGCACAACATCAAGATTATCCTTAGAAAAATTGCCAGCCACAATTATCCAAGTGTTTGCCGACAACATCAACTTTTTGCAATCAACAACCTGTTCAAGCGTTATGTTGTGTAGACTTTGCTCAGTTCCAAGTATGTTGCAATCTAACAATGCGTTATTCCAAACTTTACCCAAGATGATTTCCGCATTGGTTGGCTCGTCAAGTGCTATTTCCCTCAAGATAACCTTCTTCTCAATTTCGAGATCGGCAGTGGTGTAGTCCAACTCAAACCACATTTTTGCAACAAGCTTAGCAATGTCATCGAAAACATCTGGTCGGCAACTAAAGGAAAGTTCTACGTAGTTTTTGCCAGTTTTGCCAAAAATGTTTACGCCCTTGCTTTCGGCAAAGTGATACAATTGTGATTGACTTAGATTGCCTGCCTTGCGAAAACACAAATGCTCCACAAGATGTGTTATGCCTTGCTCGTTGCTTTGCTCGGACATTGCACCCCTGTGACACAGCAAGGAGAAAGATATGGAGTTGATATTTTCATTTGGATAGGAATAGATCTTGCAACTCGTCATAGCACCCCTCCTGGTTTAACTTTCCAATATGGCATTGCCCACAATAGTGTTCTATTGATATTATACCACACCAAATTCCAAATTGCAATGGGCAATGGAAAATTAGCCCTTAGACAATGGTATGTGTGTTACGCTTGTAAGCAATAAAAAATGTATTATGAAAATTTTTAAAATAATTATGAAAATATTATGAAAAACACTTTACAAATTATGAAAAAGGTGATACAATGTGCTTACAAAAGCAAAATTGCTTCAAAATGGAGGGTTTTTATGAGAAAGGACGAATTTTTAGTTTATGAAAAGGCATCACAAAATCCAACTGATTTGGAAAGTGCCATCAACACTATCAAAGATGCAGTGACCAAAATGGGCAGTAGAGAACTTGACCTCAAGCTTGGTGAAATTCTTGGCAAAATGTCTGCTTATCGCTTGACCGGAGATTGCGCAGTGTTGGAAAGCATTGTTGTTGATATCGCCATCATAATGCAAAGTGTCGGTGGTGGCAGTATGGAAAGTCGCTCCAATTACAAAAAAATCGACATTTACCAATCGACTACGGAAAAACCCAGCGATCTTATCCATTTTGCTACTGCAAACGATGGTTGGGTGGATAGAAAGGTGTTACTTGACGAGTTCTTTAAGTATCTGGTGGAAAACCAAGTGGTAACAAGTCAAGCCGTTGCCAGATGTTACAAGTCCTACATCAATAATTATTTGGAAGCAAGCGGATGTTTGAATAATGTTGATATGGTAAAGATTTGCGAACTAAAAATCAATTTGCAATCATTTGTTGCGGGCAAAATTCAAGGGTATGATGCTGAGCAAAAGAAGATTCGTAACACCCGAAGCGCCGCAAAGAAGATGATTGAGTTTTTGGAGCGTTTACTTAGTAAATAACAAATCAACTTTAAAGTTACTGGAGAAATAGTGATGAAAATTGAAATGTGCGAACAAATGATGCAATCTTGGATGCTCAACTGCAAATTGTGCGAAATTGCACAAACCAACTGGAAAATGTCACCATTGTATCTAAAGACAATTTCTGTGGCAGATGTGTCGTACGTCCAACAATTTATGGACGAAATCAAAGCTATTGAACACGAAGGCATGCAGGATGTGTTTGGAAGCATCGATGCAAAGCAATTTATTCGTCAATGCGAAATTGATATTGTTGGCGTAAAGTTTGATAGTGGCGATGTTGACACAGTTTATTGTGCTGATTCGGCCTTCCACAAAGATGGCCTAAACTACAGCGATACAACCAAGGCTGTCACAATGAAAATTGCACGCGCGTCTGCCATGTCCCACATTGTTTTTGGATCAAAGGCAACAACCAAGGTTATTTTTGCATCCCCAAAGTGTAATCCCGCCCCAAAGCAAAAGGTTGTTTCCGCAATAAATGCCATTTTGCCTACCGTAAAAAAGTACTATCCTAATGTGGTTGTGGAATTGTACTTTAACCAAGATTTTGCAGAAAAAATATATTTGCCACTTGTCAACAATATCGACGAGCTATATGATGATAACGATTTGTTCATGCGCGCGTTGTACTTGGAAAAGATTGCAATGGGTGCTTTAAATAGCGTAAGCGCAAAACCATCAAAACAAACAAAGTGCAAAACGTCTAACAACAGAACAACCGCACCAACTATAACGTTTAGTCCAGCAAACGTTGATTTGTTCAAGCAACAACTATTGCAAACAAAACGTGCCGAAATAACATGGGTGTACAGCGACGGCACTCAAGTAGACAAAGTTTGGGATGCAAGCAAATTTTCCGCAACATCGGATGTCAAATTGAACATTCAATCTCGTCCAGAGTGGCGCAATCGAGATACAAGCGGGCTTGTAGAAGTAAAAGTAAAAGTGATGTAAGCCAAAAAAGTCTACAATGCTAACCAAAGTATTTAGCGGTTTTAAGCAAAAGGAGTAATTATGAGCAAAGATAATTTTGTCATCAAAAATGATGTGTTGGTAGAGTATGTTGGTAGCGATCAACATGTTGAAGTACCTAGTCAAGTGTGTGCAATTGGCGAATGGGCATTTAATGGTTGCGCACAAATCAAAAGCGTTTCCATGCCTTGCAATATTGCAAAAATTGATAAGGGCGCATTTTTCAAGTGTACCGCCCTTGAACAGGTAAACATTCCAGGCAACGTTGAGTATGTTGGTTACTCGGCATTTAGGGGGTGCACAAACCTTGCTACTGTGGAGTATTGGGATAGTGAGTATGAGTGTGAAAAAACTATTGACGAGTGCGCTTTTGCAGAGTGCGAAAGTTTGGAAACAATCATTTTGGGCATAGACCTTGTTTCCATTGGTGATAGTGCTTTTCGTGGATGTACCAACTTGAAAGCAGTTTGTTACCTAGGCAACGAAGAAGATTTTTCTTGGGTGGAGATTGGCGATAACAACGAGTGTTTGCACAATGCCACGCTATATTTGTACAGCGATAAAAAGCCCCACAAGAATGGCAACTACTGGTACTACCAAAAGGGTAAAATCGTCTTTTGGGAAAATGATTAACATACAAGTAAAAATAAAGGGGACGGCAAAATGCCGTCCCCTTTTTGTTTGTTATTTTCAATTTTTTTGACACACGTGGTGTGTTTTTTACAGGTCTTCCAAGCGTTCGATGGAAAAAACATTGGGGTAGTCGATCAAAACTTTGTTCAATTCTTCGGCGTGGTAGTTTTTTACAGGTCTAACAACCGCTTCTACGTGCAAGCCATCTTCCTTTTTGGTTACCTTGTAGCGGTAAAATTGTGTAACGCCAAAGTAGGCACGAACTTGGTCGGAAACAACTCCATCATCGATAAACTTCAACAGTAGCAAACGTTGTCTGTTTACCGAGCGCACCGAGCGCATGTGTAGTATCAACTGAATGATCAAAACAATCAGCGTTGCGCCAATTGCCAAAATGTACAAGCCACGTCCTGCGCACATACCGATGGCACTTGTTGCCCACACACCAGCAGCGGTGGTAAGTCCGTGCAAAGTTTCCCTGCGGAAGAAAATCATGCCCGCACCCAAAAAACCGATGCCGGAGATGATTTGTGCCGCAATACGCGCGCCGTCGCCATACTCGCCAGTTTTAAAAGATAGCGACAAGCATGTGAGTAGTGCCGATGCAAAACCAACAATAAAGTGTGTGCCCATGCCCGCTTCCTTTAGGCGTTTGCTTCTTTCAAGACCGATCAACAATCCCAAAATGCCACCCAACAACGAGTTGATGAGCCACATCAGTTGCTCGGGTATAAGTTTGATAAATTCGCTAAAATCCATTTTTATATATCCTTTTGATTGTTATATGCTCCATCGCAAAATCCAATGCTTTTGCGGACAACTATTGTAGCACAAAAGAGGGTGCAATTCAATAGATTTTTGCAAAAAGTTGCGCAAATTTGCAATATTTTATGCCTATTTTTGCAAGTTTTTGCGCTTTTGATGGAGTTTTGCACAAATTTATGGCATTGCATGGGCTACCAAAACAAAACTTGCCAAACAAAAAATGGACGGCATTTGCCATCCATTGGATTTTTGTTAGATGCGTTTGTCTTCGCCGACAAGTTGTTGAACAAAGGTAACGTTTTTGTCCACCAAGCGAGAGAAAATTCGTTCGTC
>JAZRHU010000061.1:0-1130 GCA_045644945.1 Candidatus Fimimonas sp.
ATCTTCGCACGACGACCACTGATTGCAGGGGGTTCAACTGCGCGAATAGCATCCGCAACAACATCGTTGAGCATACCTGTTGAACAACGGAATGTGGATTTTGCGTAAACATAGTTGATTTCTTCCATCAATTTGTTTACACGTTGACCTGTCAAAGCGGAAACCGTGATATAACGGAAATAGTCCATAAATGCAAGGTCGCACTCTAGTTGCTTTTTGAACTTCAAAACTGTGTTTGTATCCTTTTCGATAAGATCCCATTTGTTTACAACAACAACGGAAGGCTTGCCCTCTTCGTGAATAAAGCCGGCAATTTTAACATCTTGCTCGGAAAGGCCTTCGTTTGCGTCCATAACAATCAAGCAAACGTCAGCACGGCGAACAGCATTCAAAGAACGCATTACGGAGTATTGTTCAACAGAATCGTCTTCGATTGCACGCTTACGACGCATACCCGCAGTATCGATGATAACGTACTTTTTGCCATTGTACTCGAATGGTGTGTCGATAGCATCGCGAGTGGTACCAGCAACATCCGATACAATTGTACGGTCATAACCCAAAATTTTGTTAGTAAGTGAAGATTTGCCAGCGTTTGGCTTGCCCACTACTGCAATTTTGATGGTATCGTCCTCTGGTTCGTCCATGTAGCCTTCGGGGAAAAATTCTACAACGCGATCCAAAAGGTCGCCTACACCTTGTTTTTGCTCAGCAGCAATTGGGAAAAGTTCAAAGCCAAGAGAATAGAAATCTGACCAGTCACTTTCCATAAAGTGGTCCACTTTGTTGATTACCAACAAAACAGGCTTGTTTGTTTTGCGCATGAGTGTTGCAACATCGTAGTCGTCCATTGTGAGACCTGTTTTGTAGTCACAGAAGAACAAAATGACGTCAGCAAGATCAACAGCGATTTCCGCTTGTTGTTTGATATGCATAAACATGGAGTCTTCACTTTTAAGTTGGATACCGCCAGTATCAACCAAAGTAAACTTGTGGCCACACCACTCGGCATCGCCATAGATGCGGTCGCGAGTAACGCCAGGAAGGTCGGCAACAATGGAAATACGTTCGCCACATACCTTATTAAAAAATGTAGATTTGCCCACGTTGGGTTTACCAACAATGGCAAC
>JAZRHU010000062.1:0-31256 GCA_045644945.1 Candidatus Fimimonas sp.
CTTGTGCGGAACAGATATCATTCGTGACGTAATTGCGTTCCCACTTAACAAGTCCGCTCAAGACTTGATGATGTCCGCACCTTCGACAGTTACCGAACAACAACTCCGTGACGTTTCCATCAAAATCGACATCAACGACTAACGCAACAAGGATACACAATGAATCTTATCGTAGTAGTAGACAACAAATGGGGCATTGGCAAAAACAACAATTTGCTTTTTACCCTCAAAAAGGATATGGCGTTTTTCCGTCAAACAACCACCGGCAAAGTGGTGGTTATGGGGGCAAAAACCTTTGCAACTTTCCCAAATGGTGCATTGCCCAACCGCGTGAATATTGTCCTTGACCACCAAGGCAACGAGCACGATGGCGCAACAACAGTCACCACGGTGGAAGACCTTTTTGCGTTGCTCCAAAGCTACAACACCGACGACGTGTTTGTGATTGGTGGTGCAACTGTGTACAAATTGCTTTTGGATCATTGCCAAACTGCCTACGTCACAAAGGTGCAAGCAGATGGCGATGCGCAAGTTTTCTTCCCCAACCTGGATGACATGCCAAATTGGCAACTTGTGGAAACTAGCGAAGACGTCCAAGACGGCAACTACACAATCAACTTTTGCAAGTACGTGCAAACAAAGTAGCACACAACAACCTTTCCAATTGATTGGGTAAAACGTCCAACTAACACAACCTAGAGTAAAATCTACAAGCAAAAAGAGTAGCAAAATCGCTACTCTTTTTTTACTGCAAATTTAAAGTTATTGCAAAGTAAAATTGTAATATGTAAGTCCCGCAAGATGGCAATTTGTACACGGAAAAAAGCATCAACCATCAGCTGTAAAATACAAGCTTTTGGCAAGAAAATTGCCAACTACGCTCACGGGAAAATGAGCAAACTTTACACCTGTCAAAACTGCAAAAACACACCACGTGTATCAAAAAAACGGCTGATTTTATGTAATCGGCCGTTTGTTTTTGGGGATAATTAGTGTTGAAAATTAGCAATAATTTTTGCTTGAACATTGCAACAACTGCTTTGGGAAAGACGATGGTTTTTGTCTAAAACAAGGCAATGTTTTGCGGTAAAGCATATCCAAGATTTTGCCGTAAAGCACCCACTTTTGTAGCTGTTAAGTGTTAGTTTTGTACCAATCAAGCATCAGTTTGGCGTGTTTCAAGATGGGTAGTTCGCGGTTGCAAACAAGCCTGCCAAGTGGTGTGGTTGCGCACTTTTCGTACTGGGCAACGGCGTCGGCGTAGTCTAATTTCAAAGTGGAAAGGTGCCAACGTTCCATTTCGTCAGCGGTAAGGTGCTTTTCGCCAAAACCAACCACCTTGCACAAAAAGTAGTTGTTGATGTTGTGGCGGTGTATCAAATTGTAGTAGTCGTCTACCACACCAATTTTGCACAACACAGTAACGTCCACGCCCAGTTCTTCCTGCAGTTCACGCACAATAGCATTGAACAAATCTTCGCCACTTTCCACTCCGCCACCGGCAGTTTCGATGATGATTGCCTTGCCAAAGTCGTCGTCGCGGTCGGCACGCACAAAGTAGAAGTTGCCTTCGTCATCCACAACAATGCCACGTGCAATTTGCCTGTCGTGTGTGGTGTGGGTGTAGGTCCACTCGTTGTCTTGCAAAGATAGATGTAGCTCAGCTGGTTTTGTGTTCATATTTTCTCCGTTGGTGATTTACTTATCCTTTTCGGATGCACATCTTGCAACCATTATACCAAAAAACTTTGCGCTATTCAAGCATAAAAGTGCACCAAGAGCAAATTTTCCATAGCAAAAGTTTATCGTCCAACATTTTGCAACTATTTTTTTATAGTTGATTCTTTCACGCTTATTTAGTTTACTAAATAAAATTTTTGTGATACAATGCTTATCGTTTTGTGGAAAAATGCTCTTTGCTAAAATGCTTGGCAAATTTATTTTTGTAAATGTGTCGCCTAATCACGTTGCAAACGACTTTTCCCACGTCAAAATCTATAACTTTGGCGGTGCAAATTGCACCCCTAATCATACAAAAGGAAGGTAAACTATTTTGGCAGTTCTTCAATCAGACAAAATGCGCAACACCAAAATTGGCAAGTTGCTCATTACCATGAGTTTGCCAGCAATTTTTTCCATGCTGGTACAATCACTCTATAACATCGTAGACAGTTTGTTTCTTACCAACTACGTAGGTAACGAAGCATTTTCCGCAGTAAGTGTTGTTTTCCCCATCACCATGTTTGTAACAGCCGTTGCAATTGGTATTGGTGTTGGTGCCAACGCCTACATCGCACGTAAACTTGGCGAAGGTAACCGCGACAAGGCCAACAAGGCAGCAAAAAATGCACTTGTGATGGGCTTTATCGCTTGGATTGTTATCTTTATCGTGGGCGTGACACTTTCCAAACCATTTGTAAAATTGTTTGTGGAAGACGGCAACCCTGTAATCATCGAGTACGGTACAATGTACCTAACAATCTACCTTTGTTGCAGTATCGGTATCATTTTGGATATCGTTGGTGCGCGCATTTTGCAAGCAACAGGCAACATGAAGGTGCCAATGATTTCCCAACTTGTGGGCGCATTGACAAACATCGCATTGGACGCACTCTTTATCATTCCACTCAAAATGGGCGTGCTTGGTGCAATCTTGGCAACAGTAATTGGCCAATGGGCAGCGGGCGCAATCAACATTTTGGCATTTGTATTCAAAAAGCAAGACGTATCCTTGTCCTTTAAGGGTTTCAAGGTGGAAGGCAAATTCTTCAAGAGAATCTTGCGCGTGGGCACACCTGCGTTTATCATGAATGCAATGGGCTCCATCATCACAATCATTTTGAACCTCATCTTGAACAAGTACGATTTCAATATGGGCAAAAACGTTCTTTCTGCCTACTTCAAGGTTCAATCTTTCATCTTTATGCCTGTGTTTGGTTTGATGCAAGGCACAATGCCAATTCTTTCCTACAACTACGGCGCAAACCAAAAGAAGCGTTTCAACCAAACTTTCAAGTTGGCCCTTTCCATTGCATTGGGAGTTATGTGTGTGGGCACAGTTTTGTTCCAAGCAATGCCAAAAACATTGATGTCCATCTTCGAAAGTCAAATCCCAGCTCAAGGCCAAACCATGGAAGAACTTATGGCACAAAACAAGTTGTTTGTGGAAAGTGGTGCCTATGCATTCCGCGTGATTAGCATTGCATTTATCCCTGCGGCATTCTCCATTTTGGTAATCAACATGCTCCAAAGTATCAACAGTCCAATTTCCAGTTTGTTGATGAGTTTGTGCCGACAACTTATTTTCCTCATTCCATCGGCATTTTTGTTCGACCACTTGTGGCAAACACAAGGCATTTGGTACTGCTACCCATTTGCGGAAGTGTGTGCATTGTTGGTGTTTTTGCCATTTGCTATCAAGGCATATCGCAAGCAATTTGCCTACAAGCAAGCGCAATACGACAAAAATGTGTTCGATGCAAATCTTCAAGCTAACACAACTGCGGACACAGCAACCGTTGTAGAGTAAGTTTTGTAACTTACAAATCAACATTTTTATAGCAAATTATCAAAGTATAGGCAGTTATCACAAAAAACTGTCTATATTTTTTTAATTTTGATAATAATTGAGTAATACATTTTGCAATTTGCATCTTGACATTTACGCCATTTAGGCGTACAATATAAATTGCTGAAATAGGCTCAAAATCTTTTATTAACAAAGAGGTTAATACTATGCAAATGACGTTTCGTTGGTACGGAGATGGTAACGACAAAATTACCCTTTCCGACATCAAGCAAATCCCCGGTGTAACTGGCATTGTGTGGGCACTCCACGACAAAATGCCCGGCGAAGTTTGGACCGAGGAAGAAATTGCCAAAGTTCAAGCACAATGCGCCGAGTATGGTTTCAACATCGATGTTGTTGAATCGGTAAACGTTCACGACGACATCAAAATTGGCCTTCCATCTCGCGACAAGTACATCGAAAACTACAAGACTACAATCAAAAATCTTGCAAAGTTTGGCGTAAAGGTAATTTGCTACAACTTTATGCCCATTTTCGACTGGACACGCTCCAACTTGTTTAGACCAGTTGGCGATGGCAGTACAGCACTTTTCTACGAAAAGAACATGATCCAAGAGGACTACAAAGCAATGGCAAAGTACATCTTGGATTTTACAGAAAAATACAACATGTCCTTCCCCGGTTGGGAACCCGAACGTATGGCAAAGTTGGACGAATTGTTCAAGGCATACGAAGGTGTTGACCACGAAAAACTTTGGGCAAACCTCAAGTACTTCTTGGAAGCAATCATGCCCACTTGCGAGGAAACTGGCATCAAAATGGCCATCCACATGGACGATCCACCATGGGATATCTTTGGTTTGCCACGTTTGCTTGTAGACGAGCCAAGTATCGACCGCTTCTTGAAGATGGTAGACCATCCATGCAACTGCTTGACACTTTGCTCCGGTAGTTTGAACGCTAACCCCAACAACAACGTTGCAGACATCGTTCGCAAGCATTGCGACCGCATTGCATTTGCACACATTCGTAACGTAAAACACTTCGAAAACGGCGACTTTTCCGAAGCAAGCCACCGCGACTGCGATGGCGATACACGCATTTTGGACATCTTGAAGGCATATCACGACAACGACTTCCAAGGTTACATCCGTCCAGACCACGGCAGACACCTTTGGGGCGAAAAGGCGGGCACAGTTCGTCCTGGCTACGGACTTTACGACCGCGCACTTGGCATCATGTACATGCTTGGTGTTTGGGATATGCTCGACAAACTTAAAGGAGAAAATAACTAATGAAATTACCATTTAAAGTTGACTTGAGCAATCAGGTAGCAGTAGTAACAGGCGCAGGCGGTATCATCTGTGGCGAATTTGCAAAGGCACTTGCCGAGTGCGGTGCAAAGGTTGCATTGTTGGATATCAACCTTGCTGGCGCTCAAGCAATGGCCGACCAAATTGGCGAAAACGCATTTGCAGTAAAGTGCAACTGCTTGGACAAAGCAGATATCCAACGTGCCAAGGACGAAGTTAACGCAAAGTTTGGTGCGGTAACAATGCTCATCAATGGTGCAGGCGGTAACAACCCACGTGCAACTTGCGACAACGAATACATGACCCCCGACCTCGAAGGCGCAAAGGACTTTTTCGCTTTGGAAGAAAGTGGTCTTAAGTTTGTTTTCGACCTCAACATCACAAGCGCATTTTTGGTAACACAAGTGTTTGCAGTAGACATGGTAAAAACAGGTGGTAACATCATCAACGTTTCTTCCATGAACGCGTTTAGACCGTTGACAAAAATCCCTGCATACTCCGCAGCAAAAGCTGGTGTATCCAACTTTACTCAATGGCTTGCAGTACACTTTGCTCCATGCAACATCCGTTGCAATGCAATTGCACCAGGATTCTTTGTAACAAACCAAAACCGCGCATTGTTGTACACACAAGACGGTCAACCAACAGCTCGTACAGGCAAAATCCTTGCTGCAACCCCAATGAAGAAGTTTGGCGAAATCGACGACCTTATTGGTACACTTTTGTGGCTTGCTGATGACCAAGCAAGTGGCTTTGTAACAGGCGTTATCATTCCAGTAGATGGTGGATTCTCCTCCTACTCTGGTGTGTAAAACATCAACACAAAATTTTAGGCAACAACCGTTGCCACAAAATACAAAATATACTCGAGGAGAAAAACACTATGGATAAATCTCGTTGCATACCAGTAGTGGTAATCAAGGAAATTGAACAAACAAAACCAATTCTTTCCGCACTTCAAAACTATGGCATCAACTGTGCAGAAATCACATTCCGTACAGCTTGCGCTCGCGATGCTATCGCACTTGCAGTAAAGGAATTCCCCGATATGAACGTTGGCGCAGGCACAGTTATCAATGCTGACCAATGCCTCCAAGCTTTGGAAGCTGGCGCAAAGTTCATCGTTTCACCAGGTCTAAGTGAAGAAGTTGCAAAAATTTGTATCGAACGCAACATCCCATACTACCCTGGATGCGTAACACCTACCGAAATCATGCAAGCAATCGCATTGGGACTTAGAGTTCTCAAATTCTTCCCTGCAAACGTGTATGGTGGTTTGAAAGCAATCAAAGCATTGTCCGGCCCATTCCCACAAATCAAGTTTATCCCAACTGGTGGCGTAAACATGGACAACATCGACGAGTTTATGGCTTGCGACAAAATCTACGCTGTTGGCGGTAGCTTCTTTGTTGACGAAGCACTTAAAGCGTAGTTTGCAAATTCAATTTACAAAAATAAACAATAGGAGAAATCTAACATGAAAGTTATTACATTTGGTGAACTTATGTTGCGCCTTGCGCCATTCAACTACCTTCGTTTTGTACAAAGCGATTCCTACGAAGCAACATTTGGTGGTGCCGAAGCTAACGTTGCTGTATCCCTTGCAAACTACGGTATCCCCGTATCTTTCGTTTCCAAACTTCCTTCTCACGAAATTGGCCAATGCGCAATCAACTCTTTGCGTAAGTTTGGTGTAGACACATCTTTGGTTGTTCGTGGTGGCGAACGCGTTGGTATCTACTACTGCGAAAAGGGTGCATCTCAACGTCCATCCAAGGTTATCTACGACCGCGCTCACTCTTCTATTTCCACAGCTGTTGCAAGCGACTTCGATTGGGACAAAATCTTTACTGATGTTGATTGGTTCCACTTTACAGGTATCACACCAGCATTGAGCGACGACGTTGCAGAAATTTGCCGTATCGCTTGCGTAGAAGCACAAAAACGTGGCATCACAATCTCTTGCGACCTCAACTTCCGCAAAAAGCTTTGGTCTAAGGAAAAGGCCGGCAAGGTTATGGGCGAACTTTGTCACTACATCAACTACTGCATCGCTAACGAAGAAGACGCAAAAGACGTTTTCGGTATCGAAGCAGCTAACACAGATATCGACAGCGGTAAACTTAACCACCAAGGTTACATTTCCGTTGCTGAACAACTTACCGAACGTTTTGGCTTCAAGGGTGTGGCAATCACTTTGCGCGAAAGTCTTTCCGCAAACGACAACAACTGGTCTGCAATGCTCTACACAGGTGGCCAAGCTTACTTCTCCAAGAAGTACGCAATGCACATCGTTGACCGCGTAGGCGGTGGCGATAGCTTTGGTGGCGGTCTTATCTACTCCCTTTTGACAGGCAAGGATAGCCAATCCGCTATCGAATTTGCCGTTGCAGCAAGCTGTTTGAAGCACTCCATCGAAGGCGACTACAACCTTGTTTCCGTTGCCGAAGTGGAAGCTCTTGCAAAGGGTAACGCATCTGGTCGTGTACAAAGATAGGTTTCGCTCACAAGCACTGTTTGCTTTTTGACGGCAAACCGACTACGCAATCTCCCACATTTTCCTCGGTCAAAGACCTTCCAGGTATTCTCCCTCGTAACAATGTGGTTCTTGCTTGCGTTTTATCCGTCAAATCGCTGACGCTAACCCAACATCACTTGTTCGCAAAACCTTCGCTCGCAAGTTCTATTTGGCTTTTGACGGCAAACCGACTGCGCAATTATTTGTGTAAAGGCTCCCACTTTGGGGGAGCTCCTGCGTGAGCAGGTGAGAGGGCGTAAGACCTACGTTCTCGACTGTCCGCAGACGTTCCAAACTAACCATAATTTTGATAAAAATAAAAGGGCAATCCAACTGCGGATTGCTCTTTTTTTGTTGCTCTACAACACATTGTTTTCCGTCAAATATCTAGGTGGAATGTCCAACACGTCCACCGCTCCAAGGTAGCCGTCCGCCTTTAGTTTTGGCAAAATTTTGGCATAACGTGTCATTATTTTGGCGGTGAACAAGGCGTTGTTTTGCATGGAAACTTGTGCTTCACAATGGAAATCGACTCCACTTGCAACCACTTTGCCAGCATGCCCAGTTTTTTGCTTTAGCTTGCGCACTTGCTGTGGTGTGCAAAACACAACTTTGGTATCGTAGCCATCAAAGTAGTAGGGCATACTTTTGATGTCCCTTTCCACTTGGTCTTTGGCACTTTCCACACAAGCAACGTAGCACACCCTTTGATGTAGTTTGGTTACATCCCTTTGCCCACTTGTGACAAGCTGGGTTGCAAATTTGTTGGGCACAGTAAACTGCACACCATCAATCACCTGCGGAATGGTGCGAAGCGCGTTGGAGTGCCCTTGGCTGATGCCTTCGCCCCAAATGGTGGTGGGCGGTGTACCAAAGTCGAAAAGTGTTCGCACAACGGAAAGAATCCCAGGATCCCAGCCTGTTGCCACAATGGATAAATTTTGCTTGTTAAGTTTGCCTAGCATGCACTTGTAGGCAGATATCTTTGCATGATTGTCAAAGCAATCGACAGTGTCAAATCCCGCAAGGTTTTGCGCGTTTTCCACCACGTCACCATAGCTACCCAGCGCCACAAGTAGCAGGTCGATTTTGCCACGATATTTTTTCAATTCGTCAAATGCAATGTACTCCGCCAAGGACAGTTTCCGTCGCGAAAACACCCCCGCTAGTTGCAAATTGCAATCACTTTCCACAACGGTTTTTAGTGCCTTTCCAACATTGCCATAGCCAACAATTGCCACTTTCATAACTGCTCCTTGGTCTAGCATATTCCCCCAAATGCAAAAAATTTGCATGTTGATGGTACAATGTTGGTAAAATTTGCAAAATTTTATTAAATTTTGTACACTTTTCTTTCATAAAAACTTTACTAATTTGAAAATTCAATATATAATATTTATAAGCAAATTTATTTCAAGGACAGAGAGATGAAACTTCTGGAATTTATCAAAGAATTTTTCACAACTGGCGACATCATGGAAACAGTTGGAAAAGTATTAGCAATGTTGATTATCACCGCAATGTACTTTGTGGTATTTTACTACGCTCGTAAGCGTAACTTGCAACTTGTAACCTACATTTTTGTGGGCGTGCTTGTTGCATTGTTTTTCGTTGCTCTTTTTGATATCCCCAATGTTCAGTTCTACGTGTACTTTGTCTTCTTTGCATTTTTTATTGTTACCATGCACTTCTTTGCGCAAGACTTCCGCAAGGACATCTTCCTAAGAGCGTGGAACAACAAGCACGACTTCGATGCCGAAGACCTTGGCCGTGCCGACCTTCACAAGTCTGTTACGGAAATCATCAAGGCTTGCCAACGTCTTTCTAAAACAGACACAGGCGCGCTTATCATTGTTGGTAGCGACATTCCCGAAAGCATCACCGATAGCGGTGTGCAAATTCAAGCGGAAATTTCCGCCGACCTTTTGGAAACAATCTTCTTCCCAAAAACAAACCTTCACGATGGTGCTGTGGTTATCATGGCAAACAAAGTTGTGTGCGCAGGTTGCTACCTTCCTATGACACAAGATGCAAACCTTCCACGCGAGTTTGGTAGCCGTCACCGCGCAGCAATTGCCCTTTCCGAAAGCAACTCCGACCTTACAGTTGTTGTAGTTAGTGAGGAAACTGGTATCATCTCCGCAATGCACAACGGCAAAGTTAAGCGTTACCTTGATGCCGTTCAACTCAAACTCATTTTGGACTCCGCAATGGGCCTTTTGGATGCCGGTGCAGAGGAAACAATCTGGGGCTTGGGCAAGTAATTGGAGGAATAAACTATGAGCAACAAACGTAATTCCAAAAAAGCAGGACACTTTCTAAAGCACTACGCAGGACTTTTGATCCTTGCGGCAATTTGTGCTGTGGTAACAGTTGTACTTATTTCCTACATCTAAACCAATTTGAACTAAACTTTTAGAAGTGGACAAAATTGTTCACTTCTTTTTTATTGTCAAGTTGTTGTTTGCTTCACCTTTGCTATTGGACAAAATCTTTTGCAAAAAATAGGGCTCAATCTATTGACAGTTTTGGGCCTTTACTATATAATGTACAAGTGCTCAGTTGAGCAAAATTTCACCTTGGTACAAGGAAGGGGGCGAAAAAGAACATGGCAACAATCAAAGTTGGTGAAAACGAAACATTGGATAGCGCATTGCGTAGATTCAAGCGTCGTTGCGCTCGCGACGGTATCATCGGTGACCTTCGTAAAAAGGAACAATACGAAAAACCAAGCGTTCGCCGTAAGAAGAAGGCAGAAGCTGCTCGTAAACGTAGCAGAATGTAATTTCTTCAACCAAAACCTATAATGTACAAAAGATAAACTGCTTACCAAATTTTGGTAGGCAGTTTTGTTATTTTGCGGACATTTTTCTACAAAAAATGCCAAATTGTTACCAATTTACCCATCAAGCAAAATCTATCAACATACATCGAGGTTACCATGTCCACACTAAAAGACTACGCCAAACGCGCCAAAGAAAGGATGAAAAACGGCTTTTGGGAGCAAGCAAAAGCAGAGCTTGCCCACGAAAAACAAGTTGCTGCCACATTGGGGATTTCCCCACACAAAGTTGCCGAGGAACAACACCGCAAGCTTCAACGTCAAATCTACGACTACGATGGATTTTGCGAGGAGCAAGAGTTTTATGCAAAGGTGGTGGCTATTTTGACTAGTGACGAAACAATCAGCAATCCGTTGATGCGCCTTGCCGACCAAGACTACATGTCCAAACTCACCCCCGAGCAAAAGCAAACATATATTCAAAAGCTTGCACAAAAGTATCGACAAGCGGTGGAAAAGTACAACAGTTTGCGTGGCTGATGTTTGCGACCACAAAGATATTTGCAAGTTGTCACTTCGCGCTAATGGTTGGCAATCAAACTTTGCGCTTTTGGGCAAACTATCCACAGTGTTGACGCGGTAATATTTGGTTGTTTGCCATTGCATTGCGCGCTAGCTATTGTGTTTTTTGTGCATTTGTGGTATAATGGTGCAAACCACCAAAGGGGAAGTTTCATGCCAACAATCACCGACATGCAAATTCAAAAAAATAACAAATCTCGCGCCAACATCTACCTTGATGGCGAGTTTGCGTTTGCTCTGGAAATGCTAACAGTAATGAAGCTTGGTCTCAAAATTGGCAAGGACGTTGATACCGAAACCATCAAAAGCGCCGTTTTGGATTCGGAAACATCGGTGGCATTTGGCAAAGCGGTGGACTACCTTGCACGCGCAATGAAAACCACCAAGCAAATGCGCGAGTATCTCACAAAAAAGGGCTACGCCGTGGAAGTTGTGGATGCCGTAATCGAAAAATTGCAAGGCTACAAGTATCTTGACGACCAAACTTATGCAAGGATGTATGCCGAGCAAAGCAAGTCGCACAAGGGCCAAAGACGTATCAAGCAAGAGCTAATTAACAAGGGAATCTCCCATGCGGAAGTGGATGACCAAGTGCAAATTGACACAGACGACCAACTTGCAACAGCCACAGCCTTGGCGGAAAAATATCTCAAAAACAAACCACGTGACCTCAAAACTATGCAAAAACTGCAAAGATTTTTGCTTTATCGTGGCTTTGATTTCGACATTGTAAACACCATCATTCGCAAGTTTAAAGATACGTCGGCAGACGACTTCGAGGACTAATTTCCAGCGCGAAATTTCCCCAAATTCAACCCAAAACATAGGTACTAACAATCACACACCTAAAACATAACTACTAACAATCACACAAAACATCAGTTGCAACAGTTGCCAATCAATTTTTGGAATAGTTTGCAACTCAATCACAAATATCAACAAAAGGAAAAACTTCTATGAAAAACATCGCAATCATCGGTGGCGGTGTAGCGGGGCTTTCCGCTGCAATCTACGCGCTACGTGCAAATGTAAATGTAACCTTGTTCGAGCAATTTGGCCTGGGCGGTCTTGTTGCAACTTTGGACAAAATCGAAAACTACCCATCTTACCCATCTATCGAAGGTTGGGAGCTTGCTCAAAACATGGCAACCCAAGCCAAGCAACTTGGCCTCAAACAAACCCGTCAAAAGGTACTGTCCTTGACCAAGTGCGACAATGGTTTTTGCATCACAACCGACAAGGGCCAACACACCTTTGATGCAGTAATTGTTGCAACTGGCACAACCCACAACAAACTTGGCATCGAAAATGACTACATCGGCAAGGGTGTTAGCTACTGCGCAACTTGCGATGGCAATTTCTACCGCAATTTGGATGTTGCAGTTGTTGGTGCTGGCAACTCTGCCATCAAGGAGGCACTCTACCTTGCCGACCTTTGCAAAACTGTGTACCTTGTTGCCAATGCGGAGCTTGTAGGCGAGCAAAAGGTGATTGATACCCTTCTTGCAAAGGACAATGTGGAGCTTGTCTACGGCACAGTTTCCGCCATTGGTGGCCAAGGCGAAGTGCAATACATCGATATTTTTGCCGATGGTGCCACCACAACTTTGGCCGTTTCCGGCGTGTTTGTAGCAGTTGGCTCCACCCCTGCAACCGACTTTTTGAAGGTGGAAGGCCTTGCAATGCAAAAGGGCTACATCGTTGTGGACGACCGCGCACAAACCAATATCAAGGGATTGTATGCAGCGGGCGACGTTACCAACGGTCCACTCAAGCAAATTGTAACCGCTTGTGGCGATGGTGCCAAGGCCGGTTTGTTTGCATCAGCATATAGCAAAACTGTAAAATAAATCATAACTTGTCCACACTCGAAATAAACTATACCAAAGAAAACACATCTTTTAGCAAACTTACCCACGCAAGGTAAAAAGGAGCAAAAATGAATTTTTTTGGTACAGATGGAATCCGTGGCACTTACGGAAGCAGTACCCTAAACGATGGTACTGCTTTTTTGCTTGGCAAATCTTTGGCGCTTCTTGGGGACGATTGCCCAATAATTGTCATCGGTCGTGACACTCGCAACTCGGGCGAAAGGCTTTTCCAATGCTTGTCGCAAGGTATCTACGATGGCGGTGGCAACGTCATCAACTTGGGCGTTTTGCCCACTAACGCGGTGGGGCACTTTGTGCGTAAGTTTGGTGGCGACTACGGCGTGATGATAACGGCAAGTCACAACCCACCCAACGACAACGGCCTAAAGGTTTTCGACCGCTACGGCGTCAAACTTTGCACCGCAAAGCAAAAGGTGGTATCGGCAATGATGTCTGGGCAGGATGTGCGTGCTTTTGCGCCACAAAAGCTGTTTGAACCGGTATTTTACGACATTCAAAACATCTACGCCGAAGATGTCGCAAGGGGCATTGACGTCAATTTGGACGGCCTACGCGTGGCGTTGGATTGTTGCTATGGCGCAAGCTATCGCGTGGCAACCAAAGTTTTCGAAAAGGTTGGTGCATCGGTAACTGCCCATTGCGATACCATTTGTGGCGACAAAATCAACGTCAATTGTGGTGCCACCCACACAGAGTTTTTGCAAAGCAAGCTTGTTGGTGGCAATTTCCATCTTGCATTTGCCTTCGATGGCGACTGCGATCGCGTGGCCGTGTTCGAAGGGGAAAAGTTTGTGCCCAACAACAAGGTTTTTTACGCCATTTGCAAGTATCTCAAGGAAAATGGCGCACTCAAAAAGGATGCTGTCGTAGGCACAGTGCTAACAAATGGCGGTGTGGAGCAGGCCCTAAAAAACATCGGCATAACATTGCTTCGCAGTGACGTTGGCGACACAAACGTCTTCAATTTGATGGCCAAAAACGGCCTAAATTTCGGCGGTGAGGAAAGTGGTCACTACCTAATGACGGACTACGCAACAACGGCAGACGGCATCATCAACGCCCTGTTTGTTGCTAAAATTTTCAAGGAAAAGGGTAGCATTTTCCAATACACTCGCGAGTGCGTAGACTTGCCCTACATTTCCAAAAGTATCCCACTTACCGACAAAAACATTGCCTTGGCGGAGGAAAACTCCCTTGCGCAAATTGCCGAACAACTAAAAAGATTGTACCCCGATTGCCGAATGGTGCTTCGCAAAAGTGGCACCGAACCGAAAATTAGGGCCTACATCGAAGGTGCAAACGCCTTTTCCGCCATGCAAAACGTTGTTGCAACGTTAAGTTGTTAGTAGTTTTTGATTGTATTTGTCGAACAAATGCAAAACTAATCTACTGGGGCAATCAGTTTACCTACTTAACACTTGTAACACATTCTCAACGTAGTGGTGGATTGCATATCCCCCGAACTGCTTAATTAAAAGTAAAAAAATAAACAATATGTTTACGCGCCTTGCTATTGACTTGCAGGGCGCATTTTGGTACAATGTTGCGTATACAAAAGAGGTGTAGAGCAATGAGCAAAGCTGATGTGATTTTTCAACAAAACATGCAAAATATCCTTGCTAACGGCTGGGAAGACAGCGCCCAAAATGTCCGCACTCGCTGGCACGACGGCACTCCCGCCCACACACGCAAGGTGTTTTGTCAAGTAAACAGATACAACCTCCAAGAGGAGTTCCCCATCATCACACTTAGACGTACCGCTTTCAAAGCCGCCATTGACGAACTGCTTTGGATTTGGCAAAAAAAGAGCAACAACGTCAACGATTTGAACAGTCACATTTGGGATAGTTGGGCGGACGAAACTGGCTCCATCGGCAAAGCGTATGGCTATCAACTTGGCGTAAAAAGTCACTACCCCGAAGGGGACATGGACCAAGTAGACAAGGTGTTGTATGACCTCAAGCACACCCCATACAGCCGTCGAATTATTACCAACATCTACGTCCACAAGGACCTAAGTGAAATGCACCTGTACCCATGTGCTTACTCGGTAACGTTCAACGTGGTAGATGGCCGTCTCAACGCAATTTTGAACCAACGCTCCAACGATATGGCGGTAGCTAACAACTGGAACGTGGTGCAGTACGCCGTTTTGGTGCACATGTTGGCGCAAGTTAGCGGTCTCCAAGTAGGCGAGCTTGTTCACGTCATTGCCGATTGCCACATCTACGATCGTCACATTCCACAGGTTGAGCGTATGCTCCAAGGCACTCCACACCCAGCCCCCAAGTTTGTGATGAACAAAAACATTACCAACTTCTACGACTTTACCGTGGACGACTTTGCACTCGAAGGCTACGAGTTCGAACCCTTTGCAGAGAGATTCGAAGTAGCTATCTAAGTCTAACGACAAACTAACTATGCAAACTGTACAAATCTATGGCGAAAACAGATTCGCAAAATACACAAAAACAAGGGTTGCCTGTCGTGGTGTTGTTATAGATGATGGCAAAATCTTGCTAACCTACGAAGTTAATACCGACCAGTATTTTATCCCAGGTGGCGGTTTGGATGAGTATGAAACATTGGAGCAATGTTGCGTGCGCGAACTTGCCGAAGAAACAGGCATGGTGGTGCGACCAATCAAGCAGTTTCTTACCATCAACGAGTTTTACGAAGATTGGCTCTATATCAGCCACTACTTTGTGTGCGAGTGCATTGGCAAAACAGACATGCACCTAACCGATGCGGAAGTGGAACGCGGGCTAGAGCCAAGATGGGTAGACCTCACAGATGCTATCGAGATTTTCTCCAAACATCAAGACTACGCAACGGAAAACGAAATGAAACGTGGCGCATATCTGCGAGAATACACCGCACTTTTAAAACTTTAGTATCACTTCAATTCACTTGTTTTTTAATAAAGCTAACTAGCTAAACAAAGGAGTCAAAATGCCTAAGAAATATAAACCATATAAATTATTAAAATTAATGATCTTGTTGCTTATTTTGTGTGCAATAGCTATTTATATTTTGCGATATGAGTTTACGCAACCTATTGCTATTTTAGCAACTGCTGTTATTTTTCTTGGAACACTGCTAATATTGTCATTCAAGGTTCAATTTCATGAAGACAAAGTAATTATTGTTCATGGTCACAACACCAAGAGACTACGTTGGTTTAACCCTGTAATTAAAAGAGTAATTAGTTACTCAGATATAACAGAGTTATTTATCAACAAAGTCAAGAGTAGAGTAACAATTGTACTTAATAACGGCGAGGTGCTCTATTACAATTTTGCTGGGTATGCACAAGCATACGCAATTTGCAACGAATTCTGCAATATCCCAGACGTACCTAAAAAAATTCATTACTAATAAACAAAAAAAGGAACACGTGGTGTTCCTTTTTTGCTATCAATAGGTATTTTTTTTGTTATCAATAGGTATTTTTAGTTAGGGTAGCATTGACTAATTTGTCGTAAAAAATCCCAAGCTCACAAGCAATGCATTGTCAATTTGTTGCATAATCTCCGGCGAAAGCTCCCCAATTTTTTCCTTGATGCGACTTTTGTCGATGGTGCGGATTTGCTCAAGCAAAACAATGGAGTTTTTGGCAAGTGGCGAGTGCTCCTTGGCAAGTTCGATGTGTGTGGGCAACTTGGCTTTGGAAAGTTTGCTTGTGGTGGCTGCCGCAATGATGGTGGGGCTGTACTTGTTGCCAACGTCATTTTGCAACACCAAAACGGGGCGCACTCCCCCTTGCTCGCTACCCACCACAGGATTTAAATCTGCGTAATAAAGTTCCCCTCGTCTTATCATCTTGCTAACCGCCTTGTAGTTTAGATAGGCACCCTTTTCCCTCTACATTAGACTATGTATTTTGATGCGATTTTGTGCCTGCTACAATTTTTTCCACTTTGATTAGGTGATATACCTGCAACAAAAATATTGCAAACCTAACGGTAACATTGGTGTAGTTGGCGGTTTTATATTCCTTACCAATTGAAGGATACGGCTACAAAATGGCTTGCAATTTTGCAAAATGCTGGCTATGCGTTTGTGGATATGTAACCAACCTTAACTGTCAATCAAGCATTATTTTTGCCTTACAAACTAAAAAAATCTCCACAAAATTGTGGAGATTTTTTTATCTTCAAAATTATTAAAAATGCAACACGTGTCGCGTTTTTTTGCGAAAATTGTGCAAAAATTTACATACTTAAGCGTCGTTCCATTTCGTCTTTGACGTACTTGTGCAACACAACGGAAACAAACACAAAGTGCAACAAGCTTGCAAAAAACACAAATGAGTCGGTCATTGTTGCCGATTCGTACCAGCCAACTGCATCGCAAATCCAAAGCATGATTTGTGGCAACAACGAGAAGAACGTGCAGTAGATCAAACTGGAGTAGTATCTTGATTTGCGCTTACCAAATATCATCAGGCAATCCACAAGTGCAATGCTTGCAATGTACAACCAGGGTAGTACGAATTCCACCACAAACCATTGAAATTTCCACTTGCAAATTACCAGTTCCAAAAAGATGGCAAGTGCAGTTAGTACCAAAATATCAATGCGAATTTGTGCGGAAATTTTCAACTTTCGGTTGATGGGCAACATCACGCATGCAAGCACAAAAACAATGCCGATGGTGGTGTAAAGTGACCAATCAAGCGACTTGTCCGCCAAAAAGTCAATAACAAGCAAAAATACCATCACGGCAAGTAGCAACACGTTGAAGCGTGATTTAAAAAATGGCACAGCACGTGGCTCTTTCAAAATGGGGTACTTAACAAGTTGGTCTTGAGTGGCGTAAATTGCACACTTGTCGTTGTTGTTTTTTTCGTCAAGATATTGTCCGCACAAGGGGCAGTTTTTTAGTTGATGATGAACGTTTACGTTACATTTAGGACAGTATTTCATTGTTCATCCTCCCAAACGTCGCTTTCCATGGTGATATCAACACCCAAATTTGCCAAAGTGGTAAAAAACTCACGCTCACAATCGCGTTCCTCGTATTTGGAAATTGCGCTGATAACACACACATCGTTGTAGGTTGCCACCGAGTAGCAGTTGGTGTAGCGGTGTGGTCTACCCAACATAAACTCGTATCTAACAACCAAATCTTCAAATTCCTTGGGGGCTTTTACAATACCCAAGTTGGACATGCTAGAGCAGTTTACTATGCCCTCGCCACGACCATTTACAACGGAGGAAACAACCAAACGTTTTAGTGGCAATGGCACCGGCTTCAAAAGAGGATTGTTACCGCTATTGTAGTTGAAGCTTACCATACCACGGAAGTAGTCATCCGTCATTTGTGCTTTGGTTTGTTGTTGGATGTCGGCAATAACTTCGTCCAAGGCTGTTTGTCCGTTGTATTGGTAGAAGATGTAACTGCTAAAGTTGCGCAATGTTTCCACGTTGTACAACTTGCGAAGGTTAACGGGTATCAGCACTCGGATGGGCTTTTTGTCTTGGCAATTTGTTGCTTGGGCAAGCTTGTTCAAAGCAAGCAGTTGCACAGCTCCCAACAATTCCGTAACGGACGCATTGTGCGCTTTTGCCACGTCGTGCAGTTGCTTTCCGGAGCAAATTCCGCGATACGTGGTGTATTTTCCGTTCTTCAAAATGGTGCCTTTGATAACCTTTGCCTTTACAACTGGTGGGCATGGTGGTGGATTTTTGCGCACGGCAATCTTGCCAAAGTTATCGCGAACTTCCTCGATGGTGGGGTGATCTCGATGGTCGCAACAATTTACGCGTTCGCAGTCGATGCCAAGTCGCAAAAAGTAGCATCTAAGCAAACTGTTCAAAAAGATAAGTCCGCCTGTGCCGTCAGTTGCCGAGTGGAAAAACTCCACCGCAATTTGATTGCCAAAGTAGTTTACGCGAATTTGGCTACGTCTTGTGTCTACGGCAATGGGGCGACCGGGTACCTTTTTTTGCTTTTTTACAACAATGGGGATTGCGGGCTTGTCTACGTAAGGCCAAAACCAACCCCAAACAACTGTGCCACAAATGGTGGGAAATCGTGGGTAAACGTCGTTTAGTGCGTGTTGCAACACAACGGGGTTTACCGGCTCTTTCAGTTGAACAGCAAGGCGAAAAACCGCAGGGCTTGTACCACGAGATACCATCGGGTACATCAGTGCGGCATTGTCTAGTTTGTACCATCTTTTGTTGTGCTGTTGCAAACTGGCAATACTTTCCAAAGTGATTTCCATTTGTTCGTCATCTGTCAAACGTGCAAAAGCTTCGTCATGGCGTCTTTGTTTGGCATTCGCCTTTGCTTGACGTTTTTGTTCTTTTGCAGTTTGTGTCGCCTGTTTGCTAGCACGTTTGTCTGCTTTTTTTTGTTCCGCCAAAGCTTTTTTTTCTTCGGCGCTCAATTGTTGTTTCGACATGTTTTCTCCAATGTGTTGTGATACCGGTTGGTGCACTTGTTTTAGCAATTTGGTTTTTTGCCAATCTACACCTATACCCTAACATTGTACCATAAACAAAATGTAAAATTCAATACTTTTGCAAAATTTTACCCCTCACTTGGCCTAAAACATCAGGCGCTATGATATGTGTGCAACAAATTGCTAACAAATTTGCAGGCCTGTTGATAGAAACCCCGCACTCGTAGCATAATATAATTGTAAAGCTGTGGTGCAAAGCAAACTTGTTGTACCAACTTTTGATAATATTTTGTGGAGGTACCTATCATGGCACAAAAAACTGACTACTTTGGTCTTGGCAGATTGGTAAGCTTGATCTTGACCATCATTCCCATCACAAACTTGGTTTGTGGCTTTATTACCTGTCTTCAAGAGGGCAGAGTTGTTGCTGGTATTTTGCGTGTGGTTCTTGGTTGGAACGTCATTTGGATTGCCGACATCATTTCCATGATCTTGTATGGTCGCATCATTCGTTTGATCAACTGCTAGTTTGCAAACAATCAACCCAACAAACCAAAAGAGTAGTTCAGGTAGGCTACTCTTTTTTTTGTGCAATTTTGTGGAAAAACTTAGCACTGATACCTACCACTTTGCCTGTCATTTTCTCAAAAAACTACCACTAACAGTATTGACATTTGCCCTTAATAATAGTAAAATATAATTTATATGTGGAACTTTGTGTTTGCGCGCAAATTGTTGGTGCAAAATGTGTCATACATTTGCCTGTATGATGGCAAAACACAACGCAATTCCATCAAATTCATACAATAGGTGACTTATTTTGAACAATCTACTTCTTTCGGAATTTTTGTTCGGTAACGAAAATTTCGGCCTAAATCTCAATCAATCTCGCCCAGCTTTGTACGTCTTTGGCTTCGAAATCTACCTGTATGCACTTTGCATTGTAACAGGTATGTGCTTGGCCATCTTGATTGGCGGACTTTACTTCAAAAAACGTGGCTACGATCCATACGACGTTACCATCTACGCACTTGCAGTTATTCCACTTGGTGTACTTGGCGCACGTGCCTACATCTACATCTTCCCCTGGAGTGACCGTGCCATTCCCGATTGGTCAACATTTTTCGATTTCCGCAGTGGTGGCCTTGGTATCTACGGCGGTGTTATTGTGGGCTATCTCACAGCAATGGTTGTGGCAAAAATCCGCAAGCAAGATTTCCGCATAATTGCCGATTGCGTTATCCCAGGTGTGTTCCTTGCGCAATCAATGGGCCGTTGGGGCAACTTCTTCAACCAAGAGGCATATGGTAACCTGATTACCAACGTCTACGACCAACTCCCTCACGCAGCAAGTGGATTGTTTTCCAAGTTCAATGGCTATGCCGTTTGGATTGATGCACGTGGTGGCTGGTACCAAGCAACATTCTTCTACGAAAGTGTTTGTACCTTCCTTGGATTTTTGGTTTGCGTGCTTATTCTTGCACGAAGCAAAAAGTACAAGCTCGGTTGGTGCACAGCATTTTACGGATTGTTCTACGGTGCAGCACGTTTGGTTATCGAAGGCATGCGTAGTGACAGTTTGTATCTCTACATCGGCACACAACTTACCGATATCAAAATTTCCCAACTTGTTTCCATTTTCTCCATTTTCTTGGGATTGTGGACACTTTCCAAAATCTACCGCAAGCAACTGCTAACTGCCTATGGTAAACTGTTCAAAAACGAACGCGACCAAATTGCAAAGTCAAGGGTGGTATTTGCAGTTATTTCCGCAATTTGCTTGGCCCTCGCAATCACAATGTTTGCACTTGGTGGCGAAAGCAAGTTTATTGTTGGCTTTATTTCCGCAGTGGTGTGCATCTACACATTGATTGGTGTGTTTGCAATGAACGACCGCCTGAAGTTGTACTGCAAAAAGTGCGGTGAGCGCAAAAATATCACAACTTGGCAAAGTGACTACTCTGCTAGCTACACCCAAACAATTGTCTTTGGTGTGGCAATGGGCGCACTTGTTATCTTTGGATTGTTCTCACTTATCAAGTGGGGCATCATCGATGGCGTTCCCAATGGCATTGTGCTTGCAGTTGTTGCCATCGGTGTAGCCATTGCAATGGGCGTGTTGTTGTTTGCTCCCGCTTGCAAAAAGATGCTCACTTCTCAAAAACAAATTTACCAAATTCAAAGCACCTGCGCTTGTGGCGAAACAGAAACAATCCAACTCAACAGCTTTTTGTTGTTCTTCTTCCCACCTGTCAAGTATCTCGACTACGGCGTAGACCACCTTGTACCTTGGGTAGACCCCGAAAAGGTTAATAAAAAGGCCAAAGCGGAGTAATCAATCTAAAATTTTTAGTAAAGAAGGTTCAATATGAGAAATTTAACTTTACTTACAGACTTTTACGAATTAACAATGATGTACGGCTACTTCAAAGAGGGCAAAAAGGATCAAATCGCCACCTTTGATTTGTTCTTCCGTCCCTTTGAGGAAAGCAGTTTTTGTATTGTTGCCGGCATCGAGCAAGCAGTAGAGTATCTACAAAACTTGCGCTTTACCGACGAAGATATCGACTACCTTCGCTCAACAAACACATTTGGCGAAGATTTCCTCACTTGGCTCAAAGACTTCAAGTTTACAGGTTCTGTCAAAGCCATGAAGGAAGGCACAGTAGTGTTCCCTTATGAGCCCATCATGATCATCACCGCCCCAATTTGCGAGGCGCAACTAATCGAGGCGGCTTTGCTTAACATCATCAACTTCCAAACTTTGATTGCCACCAAAGCTCGCCGTATTTGCCACGTAGCACACCCATCTGGCGTGTTGGAGTTTGGCCTACGTAGAGCTCAAGCACCAGATGCAAGTATCTACGGCGCACGTGCTGCGGTAATTGGCGGTTGCACATCTACAAGTAACGTGCTTTGTGCAAAGATGTTTGGTATGCCTCCAAAAGGCACTCATGCACACGCATGGGTAATGTCCTTCCCAACTGAGTTGGATGCATTCATGGCCTATGCCGAAACCTTCCCCAACAACTGTTTGCTTTTGGTGGACACCTACGACACACTCCACAGTGGTGTACCCAATGCTATCAAGGTGTTTGACCATTTGAAGGCGCAAGGTCACAAGCCACTTGGTATCCGTTTGGACAGTGGCGACTTGGCATATCTCTCCAAGGAAGCGCGTAAAATGTTGGATGAAGCGGGCCACGCTGACTGCAAAATCTTTGCAAGTAGCGACATTGACGAGTACGTTATCACAGCTTTGAATCAACAAGGCGCAAAAATTGATATCTACGGCGTTGGCACAAAGATGATCACAAGCCACTCCAACCCAAGTCTTGGTGGTGTGTACAAACTTGCAAATCTCCACGTTGATGGCGTAGACGTGCCCAAAATGAAAATTAGCGATAACCCAATCAAGATGACAAACCCCGGCAAAAAGTGCGTTTACCGCTTGATTGGCCGAGATACAGGCAAGGCCATTGCCGACGTGATGTGCCTTGACCACGAAGTGATTGACGACAGTCAAAACTACGTAATCACCCACCCAGTTGAGCGCTGGAAGACAAAGGAAGTTACCAACTTTGTTGCTGTTCCTTTGCACGAAGATATCATTGTGGACGGCAAAATTTGCTACACTCCACAAAACGTGTACGAGCACCAAGCATATTGCAAGCAAAGCTTGGCAACCTTCTGGGACGAGTACTTGCGTATTTCCCGTCCACACCAATACAAGGTGGATTTGTCCGAAGAATTGTACGCTTTGAAGCAATCGCTCATCATGGCGGATAGGAAGGTAAAGTGAGATGAAGTTCAAAAAGGTACTTAGCGGATACTCCCCCAAGCAGGTGGACGAATACATTCGCGATCTCACACAAAAGCACGAACAAGTGCGTCTTGCGCAAAAGCAACACTTGGACGAACTTACTGACGAAAACTATCAACTACGCCAAAAGGTAAAACAATTCGAGCAGGACGAGCAAGCAATTTCCAAAAGCTTGATCGAGTCACAAAAGCTTGCTAGCGAACTCAAAAACGATGCTACACGCTTTTCCGAATTGGTTTTGTCCCGCGCAAAAGTGTTCTATGCAACTTGGCAAGCGTATGCAAAAACTCTTGTTGCTACGTTGGACGACCAAGAGCTGTTGCAATTTGGTCGTTTGATGGCAAAAATCGAACGACTTATCAACGCTTACGAAGGCAAAAACGTCCATGCTGATGTCAAAACCATTGTGGACAAAGCTCGACAAACGGCGGACGTAGTGGAAGGTTCCACCCAACAACCACAAGAGCCAATTGATGACGCTCAAACGGAAGTTGCCGTTACGGAAAGTGCAACGGAAGCTCCAGCTGAGCCAACGGTGGAAAGCCCCGACCTTGCACCAAGTGCAACCACTATGGGAATTGGCAAGTATGCCAACCCCATTCAAAAGGTGGAGCAAGCCGACCAAGCCATTGACCTACGCGAGCTTACCAAGGTGGACGACTCGCTCGAGCAACTTTGTATCGACTTGGGACTTATCACCCCACAAGATGGCGAATAGCCACACAAACTAGCCGTTAGCTCATCAAAACTAGGGCTTAAGGCAAACAAAACTACTCATTAGTAAAAAATTATTTAACATAAGAGAGGTGCAAAATGGCAAACGACATTCTCGACAATCTGTTCAAAAAGCTCAAAGGTGGCAAGATGGGCACAACCCCTCCACCAAGCGAAGACGATGGCTTGACTGCTGAACAACTCTATCAACAAGCGGAAAAGTTGTATGCGGAAGGTAACAAAGATCAAGCATTCGTAAACTACAAAAAAGCAGCGGACAAGGGCCACATCGAGGCCATGTTCCAAACTGCACTTTGCTATGACGAAGGTATTGGAACCACTCAAGACCCAGCAAGAGCAGTAGACTACTACAAGCTTGCTGCAAACCAAGGTCATCGTAGTGCACAATTTAACCTTGCAGTTAGCTACGACAACGGCATTGGTGTTGCTCAAGACCAAGCAGTTGCTGTCGAGTGGTACAAAAAGGCCGCTATTCAAGGCCACGTAAGTGCTCAATTTAACCTTGCCATCAGCTACTACAACGGCGAAGGTGTGGAAGTTGACTACGTTCAATGCGCCGTTTGGTTGGAAAAAGCCGCTCAAAACGGCCACGAAAAAGCACAACAAATGCTTCCCAAGGTACAACAAAAGATGGAGGAAATGTACGGCACCAGTAGCGAAGGTTTTGTAATCGACGAATCTCCTGCAGGCACCGGATTTGGCGGTCATCAATCTGGCGAAAGCGTTGGCATTTCTCAAGCACATCAACTCTACATCGAAGGTAACCGCTACTACAATGGCGATGGCGTTGCTCAAAGCTACATCAAGGCAGTTGAACTTTACAAACAAGCTGCCGAAATGGGCGATGCCGATGCTCAATGCGACCTTGGCTACTGCTACGAAATGGGCGAAGGTGTAGAACCCGACATTAGCAAAGCCATCTATTGGTACACAAAGGGTGCGGAAAACGGCCAACGTGTTGCTCAAACAAACCTTGCTTGCCTCTACGAAAATGGCACAGGTGTTGCACAAGATATCTCCAAAGCCATCTACTGGTACCAAAGAGCTGTTGACCAAGGCTTTGCTCGCGCTCAATGCAACCTTGGCTACTGCTACGAAGTTGGTCGCGGTGTAACTCAAGACTTGTACAAGGCTGCCGAACTCTACACACTTGCTTCCAACCAAGGTCACGACTGCGCAACAACAAACCTTGGCTACTGCTACGAAGCTGGTCGTGGCGTTCCAAAGGACGAAGCAAAGGCAGTTGAGTTGTACCGCAAAGCAGCAGAACGTGGCTACACTCGCGCAATGACAAACCTTGGCGTTTGCTACGAGTTTGGTGTAGGCACTCCAGTTGACTACGAAAAGGCAACCGATTGGTACATCAAGGCTGCTCGCAATGGCGATGCACGCGCTCAATGCAACCTTGGTTGGTGCTACGAAGCAGGCAAAGGCGTAGGTCAAGATGACCGTCTTGCTTGCGAATGGTACCAAAAGGCCGCTGACCAAAACTATGCACGTGGTCTAAATAACCTTGGCACAATGTACTTCCTTGGTCGTGGTGTTGCAAAGAACATCACAACAGCCTACAATCTTTATGCAAAATCCGCAAACCTTGGCTATGCCGCAGGTCAAAACAACCTTGGCGAGTGCTACGAGTACGGCGATGGTGTAGCAGAAGATGCTTCCAAAGCTTTCTACTGGTACAAAAAAGCTGCAGAGCAAAACCACGCACGTGGTATGTACAACTTCGGTTGTTGCTTCTACTACGCAACAGGTACCGAACGCGACTACAACCAAGCTTTCTACTGGCTTACAAAGGCATCTAATGCCGACTACACAAGCGCTCAAAACAAACTTGGCGATTGCTACTACTACGGACGTGGCACAAGTGTAGACTACTACAAAGCAGCAGAGCTTTACACAAAGGCAGCGGAAAAGGGCAACAAGTATGCTCAATGCAACCTTGGTTTCTGCTACGACAACGGCAAGGGCGTTCCACAAAACGACCAAAAAGCATTCTACTGGTACCTCAAGTCTGCCGAACAAGGCTATGCAACTGCTCAATGCAATGTTGGTCTTTGCTACCGCGCAGGTCAAGGTTGCGCTCAAGACAACGCAAAGGCAATCTACTGGTACGAAAAAGCCGTTGCACAAGGCAACACATCTGCAATCTTCAACCTTGCAATCTGCTACGATAACGGTACAGGCGTAACCAAAAACCAACGCAAGGCGGTAGAACTTTACACAATGGCAGCAAACAAGGGTCACGCAAAGGCGCAATTTAACCTTGCTATCTGCTACTACGATGGCGAAGGTGTTTCCCAAGACATTTCCAAAGCAATCTACTGGTTGGAAAAAGCATCCGCTCAAGGCCACGAAAAATCTCAAAACCTCCTTCCAAAGGCACGCGAAAGACTTCGCGAAATGCGTCGTCGTGGTGGTGTTTGCCAACACTGCGGTGGCACATTTACAGGATTCTTCTCCAAAAAATGCTCCAACTGTGGCCGTCCAAAGGACTACTAAGCCGATTGTAATTTACTTACGTAACATCAAAAGACTACTCAATTCGAGTAGTCTTTTTGCTACAACACAAAGCAAAAACACCACAACAAAGTTGACGTGCTACTACAAAACACACACCACGTATCCGTAAAAAAATATAAAACACATCAAAAAAGGACCACGTTTGTGGTCCTTTATTTTGCAACAAATCTATTCAATTGTAAACTTCAACACCCAGCTTAGGTGCACGCTGTCGCCTGCGGCGCTGTAACTCTCCGATGCGTGCGCAACAACTGGCTCGGCGCCACTTGTCACAATGTAGGTGCTGTAATCCACATAGATTTCCGCTGTGGCAACGCCGTCAATCACTTCCACCTTGCGCACTTCCACGCGCTTTTTACTGCTGTGGGGCAGGTAGAAATGTGTGTTTTCCTGCAGGATGTAGCTAACAACTCCGCTATCATCATCAAACCAAGTACCTTCCTTGTCGTAGTGGTAGTCCCATTGCATTATCAAATCGAATTGTTTCATATTGCACCTCACAATTATTTTTTACTGATGTTACCTTTTTATTGTTGCTATAGAAATGTCTAATCCAATCGTAGGGCGCGACGCGTAAAGCAAACAACCCAGTGAGTTGTTTGTAGCCAAAGCGGGGAGCAATGCTATGCTTGCGACCGGGGAGAGCGTCCCCTGCTGTTAGCACATGTCCAACGGCTTTATCTAAGCAACCCTCGCAAAAATCCACCACGTATCGACGATTTTTTGCATTTTGATGCAAATTTTTGATGTTTTTGCTTGTTTTACAACCTAACAACAACTGTTCCTTGTGCAAATGGTTCGTCAACAATCACTTCGCCAACGGAGTCAACAGTAACACGTCCACTTGTAACGTTTTTGATGCTAACCACATGGGAGTGAATGTCCGCCTCTACCTCGCTACGCTCAAAGGCAAGGTCACAATCCACCATCTTGCAGTTTACAAGTCTCAAACCTGTGCAGTAGCAAAGCGGTTGTGTGCCAATGATGGTGCAGTTTTCAAAGGTAAGATTTTCCGCATACCAAGCAAGGTACTCGCCCTTGACTGTGCAGTTGCGCACAACAACGTTTTTCGCATGCCAAAATGCGTCCTTTGTATCCAAAACGCAGTTTTCAACAACCGAGTCGGTTATGTATTGGAAGGAATACTTGCCCTTGAAATCTACATTGTCCAACTTCAAGTTGGCCGATTTCAACGCAAAGTATTCGCCTACAACCTTGCTGTTTGTAAGTGTGATGTCGTCACAAAACCAGCCAAACTCCACCGAGTTGATGTCGCTACCGTCAATGCGGATGTTTTCGCACTCACGTAGTGCCTTGATGCCATGC
The DNA here is from genome assembly GCA_045644945.1 of Candidatus Fimimonas sp. Lineage (GTDB taxonomy): Bacteria > Bacillota > Clostridia > Christensenellales > CAG-314 > Fimimonas. The sequence goes on from JAZRHU010000062.1 coordinate 27,439, forward strand.
AGTTTGCTGTTTTTGATGGAAATGTCGCGTGAGTACCACAGCGCAGCTCGGCAAAGCTCCGTCATTTGGCTATCTTGGATAACAACGCCATCGTCGTGCCAAAGTGGGTAGCGCAAGTTGAAGTAGCAATTGTTGGCAACAACGTTTTTGCCTTCCTTTAGGGCACTTTCGCCGTCAGCAGGGCCGTCAAACTTGCAGTTTTCAATTGTCACTCCGTCCACGCCATAAAGCGCACGTTCTTGATCAAATGTTTGATTTGTAATTACTTTCATATTGTGTACTTCTTTTGTTAGATATTTGCTACATTTTACCACAGATGTTGCATGATGTCAATGGCAAGTTGTAAATACAACCATGGCAAATGACAACATCCATCAATTGGACAAATCAAATTGCAACGTTTTGATTGCATATCTCAAGTGCAGTAACAAAACGATACATCTCAAAAACAAAAAGCAGTCCACATTTGTGAACTGCTTTGTTGATTACCATATAGTGTTCATGGGATTATTTTTCTTCGGTTAAATATATTCTAATTTTAGCTTTTGATTTACCAGAATCGGTATATGATATTTCTTCAACAATACCTATTATTTTTTCGAAGTAAATCGTATCACCACTAATTTTTTCTCTCGCCGATTCGCTTATTTCGCCTAACTCGTTGCCGTATTGATCAGTAACCAACAAACCAGCAGAATCAAAATCTTCGGAAAAATATACTATATCTCCTTCACTCAAGCAATCAACATTATCTTGTCTTTTGTTTTCAAAGACATCCTTTTTAGATGTCTTTATAATGGAAGTGGTAAAGGATTTTCTATTTTCTAGTGGTGTAAAGAATCCCACTTTTATAGCTATTTGATTCTTCTCAATATCTAATTTGCAAACGAATCCAGAAACTTCAAATCTTTTGTTTTTTATGCATCTAACAATAATATCTCTACAACTGCCCTTAAACATTAAGCCGATTCTTATATCGCCGACATATACGGCAATTGTGTTTGGGTCATATTCATTGTCGGATTCCAAATGATATGTGATATTATTATCTTCTAATTTTATTTTGTCTATATTCTCTACAAAGCAGAGATTCTCTCTGTAGACATATTTTAAGACATACTTAATACCATTATATTCAGTACATGTATTAAAATTTTTTTCGGATTCCAATAGTGATATTTGTTGTACTTCAGTTGCAGCATTTGTTGAAGTGGCAGTTTGCGGCCCTGCTGTGACAATGGTGTTAGAATTCTTATTTACAGTATCTTTTGGGGTAGATGGCTTGTCTTTACGTTTACGAAGTTGTACTTCAAAAACTACGAAAACAATCTCGAGTATTCCTGTAACCAACCATAAAATCACGAGAATATCTATGATTGAATCAGTTTCTATTGTTCCAATTAAAAAGAAAGATATAATATTCAATATAATCAAAATAATATGCACTAATGCACGGTTTTTTAATTGATAATACCAATTTTTCATGAAACATTCTCCTATCAAATATCTTATTATAATTATATTATACTACACAACTTTACTTAAATCAAGAGCTATCAATGTTTTCATAGGAAAATAATCCCTCATAGATGGGGTTGTTTTAACGCAGGCGAATTTAACTGAAAAAGACTCAGAATTGTATCCAATCCTGAGTCCTTTTTCTGGTGCGGATGAAGGGACTTGAACCCCCACGGTCGCCCACATGAACCTGAATCATGCGCGTCTGCCTATTCCGCCACATCCGCATGTTGTAGCTTACCTATTATACACCAACGTCCGCGCTTTTGCAACTGTTTTTTAAAAGGTGTTTTGCAAGCAAAATCACTTCAGTAACAGGTCACTTTGGATGTTTTTGCTTGGACTTTTATTCAAAATGCCACATTTTTTCCAAAAAACAGTCTTGCAAACTTGTCTAAGTTATGTTATAGTGTTTGCACAAATTTTGGTGGTGCAAAAAATTGTAAAATCATGCAATAAAAGTGCCATCTCGAGCATTGTATTTGTATAACAAGGAGGAACTATTATGAAAAAACTACTGCCCATCATCGTTATCGTTTTTGTTTTGCTATTCACATTGACAGCTTGCGCAAAAGTAACCGTCTACGATGCCGTTATGCAAATTGGCGTAGGCGCAGGTGGCCCATTTGATAACTCCGACAAGTACGACCTTGACGAGCGCTTTGATTACTTCCAAATGCTTCAAGTTGGCGGGGATAGCACATTGCACCTCAAAGCAACAACAGGTATTGTAAGCTACTACTTTACCACCGAACAAAATGCCGATGGATCCCTTGCCTGCACACTTACAGGTATCTATGTGTACGATGTTGGCAACATTGCCTTTGGCCCAGTCGAAGGGGACCGCGTTGCTGACTTTGTGGACAAACTTACGTTTACACTTGTTTTGGAAGATAACGTTGTAACTTCTCACGACCTTCCACAACTCATTGTAGAGTAGTGCTTGCAACCACGTTTTGATAGTTGTGCCCAACATTTTGACAAAAACTGCATAACAAAATTTAGCCAAACAATGCCTTCTTCGTGAGGGCATTTTTTGTTGCAATTTTTTTGCGGCATAGGTGCTCAATGTTAAAAAAAACGCAACACGTGGTGTGTTTTTTGTGTGTTTTTGACGGCAAATTTGCCTGCCGTTTGCTGTAAAATCGTTACAAAATCGAAAGTGTTGCCAACAAATTGCAGGCAAAGCAGTGCATGTTTGTTCAACAAAATGCGATTTAGTTTTGTTTGCGTCTTGACAAACAAATTTTATGGGCGTATAATGGTTTTATCCTAAAAAAATACAAAAGGAGAAACATCATGGCACTCATCAAAATGGAGTTGTACGACGATTTGCAAAAAAACATGCGTGACGCTCGCGAAAACGGCACCGTGTACAAAGTACAACTCAAAAAGATCAAAAAAGACCTCAAAAAACGTAAGGCTGGTCGCACTGCACGTATCGTAATTTTGTCCATCTGGGCAGTGATTTTACTTGGTTGCCTTTTGATTGCATCCGGCATCCTCGATTTGGGTGGTGGTTCATCTGCAGTTGGCGATGGTTCAACACCAAGCGCACCGGTTGATACAACTCCACTCATCACTTGGGAAATGATCCCAATGTTGTTTGCCCCTGCAACTTGGACACTTTGCTTTGTTGGCTTCCCAATTGGTTGGAACTGGTCCAAGGACGACCGCGAAAATGCAAAAACACAACTCTACGTTCAACACACAGTTGACGAAGATGGCAACGTAGATACCTACGCTTCCACAGCTCCTGCACGCATTGGTGCGTTCTTCTTCTCACTTTTGCAAGGTTGCTTGACAATGGTTGCATCCATCCCCATTGCAATCGTTCAAGTTTTCACTTGGAAAAAGCACATCAAACGCATCCAAGGCATCGTTGACGAAATCCAAGCAAACCCCGATTTGTTTGTTGCTGAGTAATTTCAAAACAAACACAGTAGTGCATTTGTACCTACACAACAAACCTAATAGCAAAACATCCCAAGGCGAGAAAACTTTCTCGCCTTTTTGTTTGTGTATTTAATATTGACATAATTTTCAATTTGCCATATAATAAAACCACTGTATAACACGCTAATAATAAGTATTTGCAAGAGGTGATACCATGCGTAATCTTCGCTCGTATTATAGTGCTACGATAAAAGATTTTTTACAACAAAGTTCGGATGAAATCTTTGGAATTATCCACTCGAATTGCATTTCAGCGGGAACAACAATACAACAAAACAATGCATGGGCTCAGGAAATTGTTATTCTCAAAGATCAACTTAGTGGTATTGATGAAGGACGTGTTA
>JAZRHU010000063.1:0-48366 GCA_045644945.1 Candidatus Fimimonas sp.
CAAAAGGTATATTTATTTGCCTTTTTTGAAACATCCTTTACCCATAAATATATCGTAATATAATGTAAAGATAGTACCACATTTTTTACACTTAATTCTATACCACAATCCATCTTGAGGCCAATTCTTGATAGTGTCGGCAGGGTTATTACCTCCAGCATATTCGTAATCTTCACTTATCAATAATCTTTTGAGTTCTTCTAATATGGCAAAAAACTCTTCAGTAGTTTTAACCGACCTTACAATTTTAATGGATTTACACTTGTCGCAGTTTTTTTTGAATAGTATCATGATATTCCCTTTGCAAAACAAAAAATATGCTCGACATGTTTAATTATAGAAAGACATCACTGTTTGTTCGATTACCAATACTAATTCATAAAATCTTCCGTCAGGATTACGCGGTCTACAAGGGAGATTTTGTTGGTCTTGGCAAAGTCTACGGCTGTGCGGTCGAAGTACATGTTGGTTAGCACCATTGCTCCAGATGCTGGGTAGTGAGTTTGGCCTTGAAGCACAGGTTGCACGTCCGTTGCGCCCAAAATTTTGTTGGAAAGCACACAACTAACGGCAATGATACCGCCCGTTTTTTCCACGAGCATGTCGATGCCGAAGTTATCGAAAACGGGAGTGAGCTTTACTTGGTAACCCTTTCGGCTGAACAATCGCGCAACATAGATGACAAATTGAGTTTTGTCCATCTTGGCGATTTGGTTGAACTTTTCCTCGATGGTTTGACGGCCGCCCATTTCGATGAAGGTGGGAGCCTCCTGGCTGGGAATGTAGGTTACTTTGGAACTATCGAAGTCCACACCACTATCCACAGGCTGAACCTTTTTGTTGCGACGTTGCTTGTTTGCAGAGGAAATGGCAGAAATAAACACAATCACAGCAATTGCGCACAATCCCATGCCAATGAAGAAACTGTAGGTGTTTACCGGCTCCAATGCGGGGTTGTTTTCCAACTCCTTGGAGAAGAAAAACACCGACAAAAGGATTGCTGCAATACCAAAAAACAGCATGATGATGGAGCACTCGATTGCGCGGAGATAGCCCTTGGACTTTTTTTGTTTGTCTTTTGTTGAAGTATCTTTTGTTTTAGCCATGAGACTTTCCTTTGATGATTGATTGGGCTGGCAAGCCAACCTTTTACAAATATATTGTAACACAAATTTGTTGATGTGTAAATACAAAGTTTTTTATTATAACAAAAAAACTAAAGACCCAAAGGCCGAACGATAGCGCGCAGACAAAACCAAATTCTACAACATTTGCCAAATGATATTGTAGCACCCGTCAAACGATATCCCTACCATGCAGAACTTCGACCGCGTTACTATGCAGCAGATTTGCACCTACCAATAGAAGCAAGTGGACTCGCGCGAGGGGCAAAGCCCCGACCCCCAGCGATTGGCAAAGACAATCGCGTAGTCACCGACCCCACAGTAGAATAGACAGGGGCGGTGGTTGATTTTTCTAAACAAAAAACCTCGTTCGTTTGAACGAGGTTTATTTGGTAGAAGCAAGTGGACTCGTGCGAGGGGCAAAGCCCCGACCCCCAGCGATTGGCAAGGACAATCGCGTAGTCACCGACCCCCACAGTAGAATAGACAGGGCGGTGGTTCGTTCAACAACTAAAGACAACAAAAAAAGTCTCATTCTTACGAACAAGACTTCTTGGTAGAAGCAAGTGGACTCGAACCACCGACCCCCACCTTATCAGGGTGGTGCTCTAACCTACTGAGCTATGCTTCTATATTAAAATGCACTTGACGTTTGTTTGGTGGAGATGAGCGGGATCGAACCGCTGACCCCCTGCTTGCAAGGCAGGTGCTCTCCCAGCTGAGCTACACCCCCATATCCGTCAAGTGCCTATATATAATAGCATTTTATAAATAAAGTGTCAATTATTTAAATACATTTTTTTGCAAAATTTTTAGATTTTTTTTAACATTTTTTGACTATCAAATGCACCACCGCAATGTGCGCCGTACTGGATGCCAAATAACAAAAACCCCCTGCATTTGAGCAAGGGGTTTTGAATTGCAATTAGTGGTTGTGACCTTCGTGATCGTCTTCTGCTTCTTCGTCTGCGCAGATCATATCTTCGAATGTGAACTCAAGTTCGTTGTCCTTCATGAACTTTTTGAATTCCTTTGTTTCAACTACGCGACCGTTTGTTTCGTAGGTAGTTTTGAGAGCTTCCAAATCTTTGGATACTGCGGAGTTAGACTCTGTTTCGAAGTAGGACTTGAAAAGTTTGAATGCTGGGCTTGTTGTGTCAACATCTGTGCCACCAACAACGCTGTCGAATGCACCTTGAGAGAAGTCGTGTGCAGTTACGTTAGCGGAGTAGTAAACAATGTGAACACCATAGGAAGAAACGCATACAGCGTAGCTGTTTTCGCCAAGACCTTTTGCTTCCTTAGCTGCATCAACAAATTCTGTTACCCAAGGTTGAGTGTAGTTTTCGTCATCAGCAATGCGAACAACGTAGTCGTATGTTGAAGAGTGTTGACCGATATCTGTGTTGTACTTCTTCATCAATTCGATGATAGTTTCTGTCTTGGACATACCATCCATTGGTACAACTTGACCATTTTGCAAGTTAGCGGACAATGCGCTACCAGCCTTGATAACAAGCTTGTTACCTTGAACTTCGAACAAACCTTCTACCTTAGCGTATTCGCCATCTTCGTTCTTTTCGCTTGTGAAGTCGTCAGCAACGATTTGTGTAGCAATTTGCAAACGAGCAGCAATGTAAGCATCGCTTTCGGTGCTACCAAGAGTTTGAGCAAGGTTAGAGAGGTATTGTGTTTGCTCTGTGCTGAATGGGATAAGGATGTTCTTTACAAAAATGTAGTTGCCCTTTTGAGCTTCGTCTACTGCGTAGAGGTAGCTAGATTCGTTCAAGGATGTGATCAAAGAGTCGAAACTGTCGTTCAAAAGGTAGTCTGCCTTTTGGTTAACTGTCAAACCAGCAACGTTAGCAAGCAATGCTTCCTTTGTTTTGGATGCATCTGCACCATCGATCTTGGAGTAGATTTCCTTGTTGTACTTTGCAACGATGATGGACTTGATCATGGATTCTACTTGGTTCTTTACAAAACCATCAAGATCGTAGCCATAGGAAAGTTCTACGGAGTTTTGGTAACGACGGATAACTTTGTTTTGAGTTTCTACAAGAGTTGCAAATGTAAGTTTTGCATCTTCTTCGCCAAGACGATCGTTGTAGGAATCCAAAGTAGCTTGTGCATCAGCTTCCTTTGTGAATACGTAGGAGTCTACCTTTGTGTCCTTTTGCAAAGATTCCTTTGTGAGGAAACTGTAGAACTCAGCCATGTACTCGTCCATATCTTCGTTAACAAAGTTTTGGTTGTAGATGTATTCGGAATAGGATACGCCACCCAAATCGTCTGGTTCGAGGAAATCACGAGATGTGTCTTCAGCTTCTTTAGCGTCGAACTTGAATTCGTTAGAAAGGAAACCTTCTACTTGACTATCGAAGTTTTGGAATACCAAGTACTTTACGTAACGAACAACAAAGTTAAGTTCTTCTTCAGTGAGGTACTCGCCGTTTTTGAAAGTTTTGTTTGTTGTTACTGCACTGTGAGCGGAAACGTAAGCATCAACTTTGATAGCTTGTTCGTACACGGAGTCTGCAGCCATTTCAAAAACTTGTTCAGCTGTAAGGTAGCCTTGTGCAATATAGTAATAGTAGTTGTTGTATTGTGTGTTGAAAGAATCCAACATTTCACCAATGGTGATTGATTGGTCGCCAACAGTAACAATTGGTGTGGAACGGTATTTTTCTGCGTCTCTGCCAAACATAGCGCAACCAGAAAGCACGCTCAACATCAAAGCAACAACTAAAATAAATACGATGAGTTTACTTGCTTTTTTCATATAATTACTCCTAAAAGTTTTACCTTGTTAATGATGTAGACATACGCCCACATATAATGATACTTATCTATTATACATTTATATCCAATAATTTGCAAGCGTTTGAGTAGATTTGATTGGGCACAAAATACAAATTTTGTTAGTAATGTGCATTATTTTTATTGAATATCGACAAGATTTTTCAAAAAGGCCAACATTGCCGTTATCAAGCGATCCTTTTGAATGTAGTCGGTGGAACTAAACACCAAACTGTAGCTTGTGTTTGATGCGCTCACGCGGTTACCAAATTGCGTCAACGTGTCGAAAACCGCCTTGCAAAACATCTTTTCTCGGCTGGCAAATGTTAGCTCGCCCTTGCCTACTTTGATGGATACCTTGGATATGCCAACGGAGTTTGCAAGCACCTTTAGCATTGCCACAGTAAACAGATTTTCCACCTGACGTGGCATTGTTCCGTAGACGTTTTGTAGTTGATCCTTGGATTTGTCAATTTCCGCAATGGTCTTGCAACCGGCAAGTTGTTGGTAGAAATCCATTCGTTCCGTTTGGGAAGGGATGTATGTGTCTGGTGCGTACGCCTCGATATCCACTTCGATTTCCGTATTGATACTCTTTTCCACCGCTTGGCCCTTGAGTTCGGCAACGGCTTCGTTTAGCAGTTTTGCATACATATCGTAGCCAACTTTGACCATGTGGCCGTGTTGTTCGCGTCCCAAGATGTTGCCTGCACCGCGAATTTCCAAGTCCTTCATGGCGATTTTGAAACCGCTACCCAGTTCGCTGTACTCGGTGATGGAGGAAAGGCGTTTGTAGGCAACTTCGCTAAGCACCTTGTTTTCCTTGTATAGGAAATATGCATAGGCAAGCTTGTTACTGCGCCCTACTCTGCCCCTGAGTTGGTAAAGTTGCGAAAGACCAAGCTTGTCGGAGTTGGTAACAATAAGTGTGTTGGCATTGGGGATATCGATACCATTTTCGATGATTGTTGTGCAAACAAGCACGTCCCCCTTGCCTTGAGAAAAGGCCATGACGGCATCTTCCAATGCGGTTTCGCCCATTTGTCCGTGCGCCACAATGATTTTTGCATCGGGGAGCATTTCCTTGAGCTTGTAGGCAAATCTGTCGATGGTTTGCACGCTGTTGTACACACAGTACACCTGTCCGCCACGTGCAAGCTCGCGCGTGATAACGTCGGCAAGCAATGTGTCACTTTCCTCCACGACAAAGGTTTCCACCGCCATACGCTCAACTGGTGGGGTTGTGATGGTGGAAATATCTCGTATGCCGGAAAGCGCCATGTGCAAGGTGCGCGGAATGGGTGTTGCGCTCATTGTCAAAACGTCAACAGATGTTTTGAGGGTTTTGATTTTTTCCTTGTGCTCCACGCCAAAGCGTTGCTCTTCGTCCAAAACAAGCAAACCAAGCTTGTTGAACTGCACGTCCTTGGACAAAAGTCGGTGAGTGCCGATGATGACGTCCACCCTGCCATCGCGTAGGTTTTTGAGGATGTTTTTTTGCTCTTCGGCAGATCTAAAGCGGTTTAGGCATGCTACCTTGATATCAAAGTGCGCCATGCGCTCGCGGAATGTTTTGTAGTGTTGCTCGGCCAAAATGGTTGTGGGGGCAAGCACCGCCACTTGGTAGCCGTTGGAAACAACGTCAAATGTTGCGCGCATTGCCACTTCCGTCTTGCCGTAGCCAACGTCTCCCACCAAAATGCGGTCCATGATGCGGTTGCTAGTTAAATCTTTGGCAATTTCCGCCTGACACTTTAGTTGGTCGTCAGTTGGGGTGTAGGGGAAGTATTGGTTGAACTCGTCCGTTAAAAATTGGTCGATGTGGTACTTGAAACCACGAGATTTTTCTCGCTCGGCATACAGTTTCAACAGGTCGATGGACATTGCCTTGATGCCTGCCTTGACCTTGTTTTTGACGCGGGCAAAATCTTCGCCACCTAGTTTGGAAAGGGTTGGGTTTTCTCCACCGGAGTAGCGGGAAAGCATGTTAGTGGAGTCCACCGGAACGTACAACCTATCGCCATTTTTGTACAAAACAACGATGTAGTCCTTTTGCTCGCCAGATGGAGAGGTTATCTTTTGGATACCTTCGCAAAGGCCGATACCGTGAACTTCGTGAACAACGTAGTCGCCACGCTCAACGGACAAAAATGCTTGTTTTTTGTTTTTGGAAACTTGTTTTTTAGCTAGGCCCCTGCCCAAATCGCGCGCACCAATGATGACAAGTTTGTTTGTGTGTGAAACAAAACCCTTGGAGTAGCAAATGGGCAAAATTAGCCCTTCGGCAGGGTTGGATAACGCATGCTCCCCTTGGTGGAGATACACGCCATTTTGCGCAAGTTTTTGACAGGTGGGTTCAACGCCATCCTCGCCAGCCAACACAACAACTTCGTAGCCAATGCGCTTCCAGTTGGAAATGTCGGTGGCAAGTTGTGTGTCGTTCATGGCATAGCTAGGTACTGCCGTTGTCTTAAAGTTGTACACCACATCTGGCTGGCCAATTTGTGGCGCGTAGGCAAGTGTTTGCAAAGATACTTGGTGGCGGTCAATTTTGAACACATCCGCACCATCTACAAGGCACTTTTGGTGCGCTGGCAACACTTCGCCCGCCTTGGTTAGGTTGGCAACACGTTGATTGTGCTCGTTTGTGAGGAAATTTACGCGATTGGAAAGGAGTTTTGGCTCGTCCCAAAACACAACTGTATCACCAGGAAGGTAGTCGGCCAAAGTGGAACTTTTAACAAAGGGCACAAGCCAGGAGTTATCCACCATGCCACCACCAGCAGATGCTTGGATTTGCGACACAATTTCCCCAAGGCGTGCTTTGGCGTTTTCGTCCACCTTTTGGCGGTTGATATAACTACCCAGTTCGTCAAGCTTGGTTGCTGGCAAAATTGTACATTCATAAAGTGGGTAAATTTCGATACTATCCACACTTTCGCGTGCGATGTTATCTTCGCCAACCACCTTGATGGACTCGATTTCGTCATCGAAAAAGTCCACACGATAGCGCTTTCCAAAGGGCAAAGAGATATCCAAAATGTCGCCACGAACAACAAATTCGCCCTCGGCAGAAATACCATCCACGCGGGCAAAACCACAGGCTACAAGTTGCTTGGAAAGCATTTTTGTGTCGTAGCAAACGCCAACGTCAAGGGTAAAGATATCGGCGGAAAAACGGCTTTTTAGGGGGTAAAACTGCATCAACGAATCGATGCAAGCCACCACAAAGTTTGCCCCTGTAACAAGGCTATAGAGGGCGAAATTGCGGGCAAAAAGGGTGTTTTTGGATGCGGTTGTTTTGTGCAAAAGCACATCGTCCTTGTGTGGCAAATACACCACCTTGCCACCGGTAAGGGCGCTCAGTTCGCGGAAAATTCGTTGACTTTCCACATAGTCGCTACACACGTAAAGTGCCGTTTTTGCACCGCTTGTAAGCAGTGGTTTTTCGTTTGGTTGCACGCCAAAAGCCGCGATAAAATTTTTATCACGGGTGTCGAGATGCAATCTTGCGTATTGAGTTACGTTGTTAAGTCTATCTAAGAAGTTGTGCATATCTTCTTTTTGCATTGCACTGTTATTGTTTGACGAGCAAACTTGCAATGCAACATTGTTTGTATATTGTAGCACAATTTTGCGATGTTGTAAATGTTTACATTTGACTTTTTTTGTGATACAATAGTAAAAAACAGCAAGGGTGCACCGCTTTGGATTGCAACATCCTTTTGGGTGTTTGGCAACGGCACAAAACATCTCGATTGGTAAGCACAATCAACTTTGATAGCAAACCAAATCTGCTTTTTGACCAACCAAAATTGCACTTGCTTGCAACTAAAATTATCTTTGAGGTAAAATATGTATCTCGTTGTTGGTTTGGGAAACCCAGACAAAAAGTATCTAAATACCTTCCACAATATGGGATTTATGTGCGTGGACAAGCTTGCACAAAAGCTGGGCGTAACATTTGACAAAGGGGAGTGCAAGGCGGTAACTGCGCACGCTCGCGTTGGCACGGAAAAGGTAATCATTGCAAAACCCGTTACCTACATGAATCTTTCCGGCGAAGCGGTACAAGAACTTTGCCACAAGTACAAAATTGAAAAGGGCAATTTGATTGTTGTGTACGACGATATCGACATCCCAATGGGCAACATCCGTATTCGCAAAGAGGGCTCTGCCGGCACACACAATGGTATGCGCAACATCATCAAGATGATTAGCACCACCGACTTTGTGCGCGTGCGCGTTGGCATCAAAAAGGAAACACCAATGGCTCTTGTTGATTTTGTACTATCCAACGTAACGGAAGACGACCACGTCATTTTGGACAAAACTCACGACCTTGTTGCTGATGCGTTGTACGACTTTGTTCATGGCGTGGATATCGACCGCGTTATGCAAAAGTACAACAGCAAAAAATAGGTGACGATATGAAAAAAATCACAATTGTTTTGCTTGTTTTGCTTACACTTGCAAGTTGTTTTTTGTTGACATCTTGCAACTTTACAAGACCACTTTGCAAAGATGGATGTAGTTTTCCATTTACAGAAGATGGTGGTCGTGAGCGCATTTGCGAAAATTGCGGGAACCCTTGGTGCAAAGTTAGAGGATATCACTTTTGGGACGAATCTACCGGCAAATGCGATTGGTGCAAACAAAACAGATGCAAAGTAGAAGGAACTCACACCTATGACGGCTCAGGCAAATGCACCGGATGTGGCGTTAAAATATGCAAAGAGGAAGGCCACAAATACGATGCAACAGGCAAATGTGTAATTTGCGCAAAAACCACATGCAAAGATGGTGGCCACGTTTACGACAAAGCAACAGGCAATTGCACCTACTGTGGAAAGTCCTCCTGCAAGGCGGGCGACCACCACTACAACAGTGATGACGTTTGCACTTGGTGCAACAAAACCATATGCCAAGCAGAAGGTCACAACTATCACAAGGGTTACTGCAGAAACTGCGACAAAGTTTCCGCTTTTGCCTGGATTCACAACATTTTTGACAAGCCAGCAGAAACTCCCGATCAAGGTGGTAATCAAGGTGGCGGTTCCGAATGGAATAGCACCTGTCCAGAAGGAAATGGCGTACACGGCTGGTTGAGTGGCAAATGCATATATTGCGGTGCCGTTCTATCCAATGCCGACGAAATGAACTTTTGGGATGCCGTTGGTCAAGGCGCGATGGTAGTTGGCACGATGATTGCCGTAACGGCATTTGCATCCCTGATATACTGGTTGGGTTGCCTGTTTAACTGGAGTTTTCTCGTTTGGATTGGCCACGCCTTGATGTTGTTGATGACCTTGGGCATGTTTGTCGCTTTCCATTGGATTTGGGGCATTGTGTTCTTCCTGTTGTTTGATGGAGCATACATAGCCCTTCTTTGCCCAATGATAACGCAAAAAACTCTCGGTTACAACGGAATTATCCACTAAGAGCACAAATATTTAATTATCAACTCATTTGTAGAACATGCTAACAATTTCCATTGCCAACAACACCAATATGGACAAGGTTTTTCAACTACGTCACGAAGTTTTTGTGGTAGAGCAACATGTTGACCCCGCCATCGAACGTGACGAGCGTGACAAAGAAGCTACACACATCGTTGCAACAATTGACGATGTTGTTGTGGGTTGCGCAAGACTGTTTTGGGAAGACGGTGCACACATTGGCCGATTTGCCGTTGCAAAGAAGCATCGCAAGCAAGGTGTTGGACGCGCAATTTGTCAGTTTATCATTGACCTTGCAAAAGAGCGCAACTGCCACCAAGTTTGGCTGAATGCTCAACTTGTCAGCTACGACTTTTACGTCAAAATTGGCTTTACACCTGTTGGCGAAGTGTTTGTGGAAGCGGACATGGCCCACGTCAAAATGGTAGGCAAACTTCACCAAGCAATGGCTTGCGAATAAGTAGAGTTTAACATCGGTAGGCAAACCCTATCGATGTTTTATTTTGCACTACGTATAGCATTTCAACTTGACATCTTTTGGCGGTCGGCATATAATTTAGTCAACAAAACTAAGAGGACATACTATGAAAAAACTTGTAACTTTGCTACTTGCACTACTGATTTTGGCAAGTTGTTTTGCGTTTGCCAGTTGTGACGAGGAACCCAAGTGTACTGATGGAGAACCTCACATCTACAGAAACACCTACGGAGAACCCAGTTCCTACTGCCAAAAATGCGGAGAGCAAAAGGACTACTCCGATCGCCTATCTGTTGGCGAAACAATCGTGTTTGGTATTGTTTGCCTTGTGGTTGCTTTGATCATGCATTGGATAGGCCTCTACAATCAAAGCGCATTTTTCATTCGCGCACCACTGTTTGCGTTCATAATCCTTACAGCAGGATGTTTCCTAGCGTATGGCGTTTCTCGTGGTATCATCATGTCGGTGTTCTTTGTTTTGTACGTTGCCGGTTCCATCAAACTAAACCGCAAACATCTTGGCTACAACGACTACGTATAAAAGTAGCGGACAAAAATCAATACAAAATTTACAGCAAGTTCTTCGAAAGATGGGCTTGCTTTTTTTGCGGGCGGATATGCAATCCGCCCCTACGATATCAATAGAAAACAAAAAAACTCTGGTAAATTTACCAGAGTTTTTTTATTGTATTTCGCTATTACAAAACAACGATAAGTGCCATTTCAGCAGCATCTCCGCGACGAGCGTTCATCTTGTAGATTGCTGTGTAGCCACCCTTTTGTCCCTTTTCTTGAGCGATTTGATCAAACTTGGGAGCGTATTCGTTAAACAACTTTTCGATAAGTGGGTGTTTAACGGCCTTTGTACGTACCTTGTATTCGGAAGATTTTTCCTTTGGAAGGCGTGTTTCTTGCAAGTCTGCAAGGTTAGCCATCAATGTACGTCTTGCTGCAAGCTTCTTAGCGCCATCGTTAACAACTTTTACAGTTGTTTCTTTGCCGTTAACAATCTTGGTTTTTTCTACTTCGATGCTATCTTTGTATGTGTTGATAGCAAGAGTGATATATTTTTCAGCAAGTTTTTGAACTTCTTTAGCGCGAGCTGCAGTAGTTTCAAGTTTGCCATTCCACAAAAGTTGAGAAACTTGGTTTTTCAAAAGGGCCATTCTGGCGTCTGTTGCTTTTCCTAATTTTCTTTGTGCTGCCATTTTGCAATTCTCCTATTCATCTTTATTTTTCAAAGATAGTCCGTAACTTTCCAATTTTGCAATTACTTCGTCGAGTGATTTTCTACCAAGGTTTCTTACTTTCAACATATCTTCTTCGGTACGTTCAGTAAGGTCTGCGACTGTTTGGATACCTGCGCGTTTCAAGCAGTTGTAACTGCGAACGGACAAATCCATGTCGTCGATGCTCATTTCAAGAACTTTCTTGTGGTTGTCGCTTTCACGAGGGATAAGGATATCTCTGGAGAAGTTTGCGGACAACTCAACGAACATTTTGATGTGGTCCTCGATGATTCTTGCTGCCAAGGAAACAATTTCTCTACCGGAGAATGCTCCGTTAGTTTCTACTTCCAAAATGAGTTTGTCGCGAGTGATGTCTTGACCAACGCGTGCGGACTCAACGGAGTAGCTTGCCTTGTGAACAGGTCCAAAAATAGAATCAATGGGGATAAAACCGATTGGGTAATTGAGTTTGAGTTCTTTGTTACGTTCCTTGTTCTTTTCGATGGAGTAGTAACCACAACCTCTGCCTACGAAAAGTTCCATATCCAATGTACCGCCATCTTCAAGTGTGCAGATGTAGAGGTCTGGATTGAGAACTTCCACTTCGGAATCGGTGATGATATCTCCTGCGTGAACTTCACAAGGACCAACTTTGTTGATTGTGATTGTCTTACGGAAGTCATTATCTTCGTTATCTGACTTCAAAGCCAAACGTTTGATGTTCAGGATTATGTCTGTGACGTCTTCTTTTACACCAGGGATAGTTGAAAACTCGTGTTGAACTCCGTCAATCTTGAGTCCTACAACAGCTACACCGGGAAGAGCGGAAAGCAATACGCGTCTAAGTGCATTGCCAAGTGTGATACCGTAACCTCTTTCCAATGGTTCAGCAACAATCTTGATGATGCTGGCATTTTGGCCACTTTCTTCAACTGTCATTACTGGTTTTTCTATTTCCATCATTGGACAACAATCTCCTTTATATTAATATTTTTGTTACCCTTGGGCGTAACCCAAAGGTGGCTTGCAAAAGATACCAAAAAATTTGATACCCTTTGCAAAGGTGTTGCGAACAAGCTTGCAAACCAAGCTTTCGCGCGTTTGTCTTTGGAATTATTTTGAATACAATTCGACAATCATATGTTCTTGGATATTCATGTCAATATCTTCACGTTCAGGCTTTTGAAGAACTTTACCTGTAAGTGTTGTAGGATCGAAATCCAACCACTTTGGAAGATTTGCAGGTTTTTTGGATTGTTTGAGTTGTACAAACAATTCAATTTCTTGTTTGTTTTCCTTGATGGAAACAACATCACCAACTTTTACTTGGTAGCTGGGGATTGTTACGCGCTTACCGTTAACTGTGATAAGACCATGGTTAACGAATTGTCTTGCTTGAGAGCGAGAAACACCGATACCCAAACGGTAAACAACGTTATCCAAACGTTCTTCAAGAAGGATAAGCATGTTTGTACCTGTTACACCCTTCATACGTTCAGCTTCTTCGTAGTACTTGTGGAATTGTTTTTCTTGAAGACCGTAAATTCTCTTTGTCTTTTGCTTTTCGCGAAGTTGAAGACCATATTCTGTGATCTTTTTGCGAGAGTCAGCATGAACACCAGGAACCTTTGCACGCTTAACGAGAGCGCACTTGTCTGTGTAGCAACGGTCACCCTTCAAGAACAATTTGCATTTTTCACGTCTGCATTGACGGCAATCTGCACTTGTATATCTAGCCATTTCACTTTCTCCTTTAACTAAATTCTTCTACGCTTTGGTGGACGGCATCCATTGTGAGCGATAGGAGATACGTCTTGAATCAAGGTTACTTCGATTTCTGCTGTTGCAAGAGCGCGGATAGCAGATTCACGTCCTTGACCAGGACCTTTTACGTAAACTTCTACAGAACGAAGACCGTATTCTTTTGCACCTTTAGCAGCAACTTCGCAAGCTTGTTGAGCAGCGAAAGCTGTACTCTTACGGGAACCACGGAAGCCAAGGCTACCAGCGGAGCACCAAGAGAGTGCGTTACCGTTCAAGTCTGTAAATGTGATGATTGTGTTGTTGAAGGAAGCGTGAATGTGAACTTGTCCTTTGTCAACTTTTCTTATGTCGCGTCTTTTCTTGACAATTCTTTTTTGTGCCATTTTAAGCTATCCTCCTATTAACCCTTCTTGCCGCGAGAAACGGTACGTTTTGGACCTTTTCTTGTGCGAGCATTTTGTTTAGTGGATTGACCACGTACAGGGAGTCCCTTACGATGGCGGATTCCACGGAATGAGCCAATTTCAATTTGTCTTTTGATGTTCAATGAAACCTCACGACGAAGGTCACCTTCGACTTGGAGGTTATTTTCGATATAGTCACGGATTTTGGATACGTCGTCTTCGGTCAAATCCTTAACGCGTACATCAGGGTTAACGCCTGTTTCAACAAGAATTTTTGTTGCTGTTGTGCGTCCGATACCGTGAATATAGGTCAAGCCAATTTCAATACGTTTTTCTCTGGGTAAATCTACACCGGAAATACGAGCCATTTGTTTTTCTCCTTGAATAAATTTTTATACTTTGTTTGTATATCTTGACACCCAAAGCCAACACAAGCCGAGTGGAATGATGTTGCGTTGCCTTTCGAGTGATTGTAGCCAAAGCTTGTTACAAAGTAACTTGAGCTTGCCGACAAAGATTAACCTTGTCTTTGCTTGTGTTTTGGATATTTTGAGCAAATTACCATAACTTTGCCGTTACGTTTGATAACCTTGCACTTGTCGCACATAGGTTTTACTGATGGTCTTACTTTCATTGTATTCCTCCTTGAAGACGGGCCTTTGCCCATCCACTGTTAAAATTTGTTTTATTGGCCGCCTTTAGAACGCCAAACTATTCTACCCTTTGTGAGGTCGTATGGGCTCATTTCCAACTTAACTGCATCACCTGGCAAAATGCGGATGGAGTGAATTCTCAACTTTCCGGAAACATATGCGGTGATTTCGTGGTTGTTTGTGAGTCTTACGCGGAACTCTGCGTTGCGGAGTGCTTCGACTACAACGCCCTCTACCTCAATTACATCGTCTTTTGACATTTAGATTCTCCTATTTTTGTTGGTTAAACTGCCGTAAGGCACTTTTTACTTCGCTATCGAAAACTTTTTTGTTTGTGGAAAGTTTTTCAGCGATGGAATTTAGTACTGTACCACTGTTGGATACGTGTTTGATGTTTTTCTTTTTTGGGGAAGAGAGTTTTCTCATTCCGCCATCTGCGAGATAAACAAAACCCTTTTTATCCACAGAGATAACTACAAAGTACAGGCCTTTGTCACGACCTTGTTTTGACAGCACTACGCTGCCAACACCTATGTCATATTCGTTCATATATACCTTTTACAAACTTAAAATTTCAATACCATCATCCAAAATCGCAATGGTGTTTTCGTAGTGGGCAGATGGTTTGCGGTCGCGTGTTTTGACCGTCCAGCCGTCAGAAAGGAAATCTACCTTTGCTGTGCCCATGTTGATCATTGGCTCGATTGCGAGTGTCATTCCGGATGTTAGGCGAATTCCACGGCCTGGTGTGCCAAAGTTGGGAACGTTGGGATCTTCGTGCATATCTCTGCCGATACCGTGACCTACAAGGTCGCGTACCACACCGTAACCAAAGCTTTCGGCATGAGCTTGGATTGTGTAACCCAAGTCGCCAAGGCGGGTGATGCCTGGTTTGATAGACTCAACGCCCTTGAAGAAGCACTCTTCCGTTACGTTGATAAGTTGTTGACATTCGTCGGAGATATAGCCAACACCTACTGTGCGGGCTGCATCGCCATGCCAACCGTTGACGATTGCGCCAACGTCATAGCTAACGATACTTCCCTCGCGAAGAATTTTCTTCTTGGAGGGAATACCGTGAACTACTTCACAATCTACCGAAATGCAAACGCTGGCTGGAAAACCATGGTATCCCAAGAAACTTGGAATCGCGTTTTGCGAGATGATGTATTCGTGCGCAATTTTGTTAAGCTCCCAGGTGGAGATGCCCTCACGAGTGTGCTCTTGCAAGAGCTTTAGGACATCGCGCACCACTTGGTTTGCTTTGCGCATTTCGTTAATTTGCGAATTTGACTTGATAAGAATCATTTTTTCAATAGGGAAATAACTCTCGCGTAAACTTCTGCAATGGAGCCATTTCCGTCAACTGTTGCAATTTTGCCTTGCTCTGTGTAGTACTCTACAAGGGGCAAAGTTGTTTTGTTGTACACAGCGAGTCTGTTGCGAACTGTCGCTTCAGTATCGTCTTCGCGTACAATCAACTTGCCACCACATGCAGGGCAAACGTTTGCGCCGTTCAACGTGGATACGTGGAACGTTCCGTTACAATCAGGACAGAATCTGCGGCCGGACAAACGAGCAACGATTGCTTCCTCATCAACATCAAGGTTAACGGCGATTTCGATGTTTTGGAATGTATCCAACGCTGCTGCTTGAACAAGAGAACGTGGGAAACCATCCAAGATGTAGCCGTTTGCACAGTCTGGCTCAGCCAACCTGTTTTTGACGATTTCGATTGTGATTTCGTCTGGAACAAGTTGACCAGATGCCATGATGTTTTTGATTTGAATTCCAAGAGGTGTTTCCTCGCGCAAGTTTTTGCGGAAGATATCGCCTGTGGAAATTTGTGGAATGTTCAATTCGACTGCCAGCTTTTGGGCCATTGTGCCCTTGCCACTACCTGGCGCACCTAATAAGACAATATTCATGTTATCTCAAAAATCCTTTGGAGCCTGAGCCCAACAAACCTTTGTAGTGACGCATTAGAATTTGATTTTCCAATGACTTGTTGAATTCCAAACCAACGGATACGCAAATCATCATACCTGTTGCGCTGAAACTGTTTACGAGTTGTGAGTCCAAACTTGTTACGCCTGCCCAACCCAAGATGGAGAACAAAATGGATGGGATAAAAGCGATGATTGCAAGGAACAATGCACCCCAGAATGTGATACGGGAAATTACCTTTGTGAGGAATTGTGCTGTTTCACGACCTGGACGGATACCTGTGATGAAACCACCGTTACTTTGGATGTTACGGGAGATTTCCATTGGGTTAAATTGAATTTGAGAGTAGAAGTAAGCAAACACGAAAATGAAGATTGCCAACACTACGTTGTAAACAATTGTACCTACCACATTACCTGTTGTTGCAGTCATGTAGTTGTTCCAGAAGTTTGCAAAGGGGCTTTCTGGCCAGAAAGTTTGGTTAAGCATTGGGACAAAGCTCAACAAAGCGTAAGCGAAGATAAGTGGCATAACGCCAGATCCGTTAACTTTGATGGGGATGAATGTGGATTGACCACCATACATCTTGTTGCCCTTTACTTGTTTTGCGTATTGAACTTTGATCTTTCTTTCTGCGCCGTCAACCCAAACGATGAAGCCGAATACAAGAACAAGTTCTACGATGAAGATGATCGCTTCGATCCAGTTGCCACCACCAAGAGTATTGGTGAAAGCTTGTGTTGCTGTTGCGATGATACCTACGAAGATGATCATAGAGATACCGTTAGAAACGCCATACTCTGTGATACGTTCGCCAATCCACATACACAACATACTACCAGCAACAAGCATGCCTACGATGTAGATACCAAGGATCCATTCGCCGATACCATCAGCGAAGAAGCTGGACCATTGTGCACCGAGCCATGATGTGTTTACATAGCTGTAGTTGTTTTTGAAAGTGAGGTAGATACCAACAGCACTTACAATTGCCAAAGCGAAAGTTACCCAACGGGTAAGTTTGTCAATTTTAGCTCTGCCTTCTTCGCCTTCCTTGGACCATCTTTCGAGAGCAGGAATGGCTACCGTCAACAACTGAACAATAATTGAGGAGTTGATGTACGGCGAAATGCCGAGTGAAAAGATTGTACCTTGGCTCAATGCGCTACCTGTGATGGAGTTCAACAAACCCATGATGCTTGTTGTACCTTCTTCGATTGTGATAGCTTGAAGGCCAGGGACAGTGATGTAGCAACCAAGTCTGTAGATAACTACAAACAAGATTGTCCACAAGATTTTGTTACGTACGTCCTTAATCTTTAAGGCATTTCTGATGGTTTCAAACATTATTCAATTACCTCTGCAACTCCGCCTGCCGCTTCGATTGCAGCTTTTGCAGAAGCGGAGAACTTATCTGCTTTTACAGTAAGTTTTTTAGTAAGTTGGCCGTTGCCCAAAACCTTTACACCGTTGTTTTTGTTTGTAACGATGCGCAAATCTGCAAGGAGTTCTGGTGTTACAACTGTGCCTTCCTCAAATACGTTGAGAGCGTCCAAGTTTACGATGTCGTACTTAACAGCAAACTTGTTGTTGAAACCGCGTTTTGGCAAACGTCTTACGAGAGGTGTTTGACCGCCTTCGAAACCTGGGCGAACACCGCCACCGCTACGAGCCCATTGGCCCTTGTGACCTTTACCACTTGTTTTGCCGAGGCCACTACCGATACCGCGACCCAATCTTTTGTCGGACTTTACTGCGCCAACAGCAGGTTGAAGTGTATGAATTCTCATTGTTAGCCTCCTTATTTAACTTCTTCTACAGTAACAAGGTGCTTTACTTTGAAGATCATACCACGTGTTGCGTCGTTATCTGGCAAAACGTTAAATGTACGGATCTTTGTGAGACCCAAAGCTGCTACTGTTGCTTGTTGATCTTTGAGAACACCGTTTGTGCTCTTGATCAATGTTACTTTGATTTGTTTTTCTGTTTGTGTATATGGAGCTTCGCCCTTTTGAAGTTTAGCAGGAAGTTGCTTTTCTACAACGTACTTGCCATTGATATAAAGAGGAGCCTTTTTGTTTTCTGCCATTTTCGTTTCCTCCTTAAATTTCTTCTACGCTCTTGCCACGAAGTTGTGCAATGCGTTCTTTACTACGAAGACTTACCAAACCATTGAATGTTGCTTTTACGCAGTTGATAGGGTTGTTGGAACCATAGGACTTTGTACGGATATCTTTGATACCAACAGCTTCCAATACGTTACGTACTGGACCACCAGCGATAACACCGGTACCTGTTTCAGCAGGCATCAAAAGAACCTTACCGCGACCGAATGTACCAATTGTTTCGTGAGGAATGGTTGTATCAACAAGGTCGATTTTTACCATTGCCTTTTTAGCACGAAGTTGTGCCTTTTCGATAGCTTGTGGAACTTCGGCAGCCTTTGCCATACCGATACCAACGGAGCCTTTGCCGTCACCAACAACGCAAAGAGCGGAGAAACGCATTGTGCGACCACCCTTTACTACCTTGGTTACGCGGTTAACTGCAACGAGCTTTTTAATAAGACCATCGTCTTCACGAGTGTCTCTTTCGCGACGCTTGCCACCCTTTCTGTCAGAGCGATTGTCGCGGAAGTTACGTTTTTGTTGTGGTTGTTGAGCAGTTTCTGTAGCTGGTGTTTCTGTAGCTACTGCAACTTGTTCTACTACGTTTTCCATTTATTCAATCCCTCCTATTAGAATTTAAGACCGGCTTCTCTTGCGCCGTCAGCGAGTGCTGCTACTCTACCTGTGTAGATGTAACCACCGCGGTCGAATACAACTTCGCTTACGCCAAGTTGTGTTGCTTTTGTTGCGATATCTTGTCCAACAGCCTTAGCTGCTTCTACCTTTGTTTTGCCTTCCAATGTCTTTGCCAAAGCAAGAGAACTGGATGCGCACAAAGTGTTGCCGTTTACGTCGTCAATGATTTGAGCGTAGATGTAGTTTGTGGAACGGTAAACGCAAAGACGTGGCTTAACGCTTGTACCGAATACCTTTTTTCTTACTCTTGCGTGACGTACTTTTCTGTCAGCATTTTTGTTCAACTTATTGATCATTTTCTACACTCCTTACTTACCTGTACGTTTACCAACTTTCAATGTTACGACTTCTTCCTTGTAACGGATGCCGTAAGCATGGTATGGTTCAACAGGACGCTTAGCTTTGATGTTTGCTGCTGTTTGGCCAACAAGTTCCTTGTCAACGCCGGAAACAACAATTTCTGTTTGTGTTGGGCATTCGAACTTGATGCCAGCTGGAGCAACCATTTCTACTGGGTGAGAGAAACCGATGTTCAAAACGAGTTTGTCGCCTTGAACTGCTGCTTTGTAACCAACGCCGTTGATGATAACGTTGCGTTTGAAGCCTTCAGTTACACCCTTTACCATGTTTGCAACCAACGCTCTGTAAAGACCGTGTTTTGCTTGAACGTCACTGTTTGCGCCTTCTGGGCAGATCATGTTGATAACATTGCCTTCGATTTGGCAACCAATAACTGTTCCGATGTTGCGTGTGATAGAACCCTTAGCACCAGTAACTGTGATAACGCCGTTATCGTTTGTTACTGTTACGCCAGCAGGGATGGCGATAGGTTTTTTACCAATTCTTGACATGACCTACCTCCTTACCAAACAAACGCGATAACTTCGCCACCAAGGTTTTGGTTACGAGCGTGTTTGTCTGTCATAATGCCCTTGGATGTGGACACGATTGCAATTCCCAAGCCGTTCAAAACTTTAGGAAGTTCTTCACTCTTAGCATAAACTCTCAAACCTGGCTTGGAGATTCTCTTCAAACCTGTGATAACTTTTTCGCCACGTGGACCGTATTTCAAAGTTACCTTCATGGAGTTTTGCAATTTTTTTTCGATAATTTCGTAGCCGGCGATATAACCTTCAGCAACAAGGATGTCTGCAATAGCTTGCTTTGTCTTGGATGCTGGGATTTCTACATCGGCGTGTTTAGCTGTGATAGCATTTCTGATACGCGTGAGCATATCTGCAATAGGATCTGTAACAACCATTGTATTTTACCTCCTTACCAACTTGCTTTCTTAACGCCGGGGATTTCGCCCTTGTACGCCTTTTCTCTGAAGCAAATTCTGCAGATGCCGTACTTTCTCAATACAGAGTGAGGACGACCGCAGATAGAACAACGAGTATAACCACGAGTGGAAAACTTTGGTGTTCTTTGTTGTTTATTAATCATTGATTTCTTTGCCATATTACACCTCTACTATGCTCTAAAAGGCATACCCAAAGCCTTGAGCAATGCTTTGCCTTCTGCATCGGTTTTTGCTGTTGTAACGAAAGTTACGTCAAAACCGCGTGTCTTTTCCACTTGATCGTAAACGATTTCTGGGAAGATGAGTTGTTCACGGATACCCAATGTGTAGTTTCCGCGACCGTCAAGGTTAGTTCCAACACCGTGGAAGTCTCTTACACGTGGAAGAGCAACGCTAACGAGTTTGTCGAAGAAAGAGTACATACGTTCACCGCGAAGTGTAACTTTAGCGCCTACTGCCATACCTTTACGAACTTTGAAGTTAGCAACGGAAAGTTTGCTGTTAGTTACCAAAGGTTTTTGGCCTGCAATTGCTTGCAATTCATTTACTGCCAATTGGAAAGATTTGCTGTTATCTTTTACGTCACCAAGACCAGAGTTGATAACGATCTTTTCCAAACGGGGTACTTCATTTACGTTTTTGTAACCGAATTCTTTGATGAGTTGAGGAACAACAGTATTTTTATACAAGTCCTTCAATCTGCATACAGTTACTTGATTATTTGTAGCCATTGATATTGTTCCTCCTTAATTATTCTGCCTTTTTGGACTTTCTTGTGGATGCTTTTTTAGCAGCTTTCTTTTCTGCCTTAGCGTCGATAACTGCACCACACTTGTGGCAAGTTCTTACGTACTTGCCGTTTTCGCCGAGGACGTGGTTAACACGAGTGGTCTTTTTGCAAACTGGGCAAACAAGTGCAACGTTGGAAACGTCGATTGCGCGTTCGCGTTCTACTTTACCACCTTGTTCTTGAGCTGAACGTGGTTTCTTGTGTTTAGTAACCATGTTGAGACCTTCAACGATTACTGTTCCCTTTTCAGGATTGGTTACGATAACTTTGCCTTGCTTACCACTGTCTTTACCTGTGATAATTTCGACTGTGTCACCGGACCTAACATTCATACTAGCCATTTAACTTGTCCTCCTCTTACAATACTTCTGGAGCCAAAGATACAATCTTCATGTAGTCTTTTTCACGAAGTTCTCTTGCTACTGGCCCAAAAATACGAGTTCCTCTTGGTTGTTTTTGTGTATCAATAATTACTGCGGCGTTGTCGTCAAAACGGATGTGTGTGCCGTCTTTACGGTTGATGCCATAAGTTGAACGAACGATAACGGCTTTAACAACGTCACCCTTCTTTACAACACCACCAGGGTTAGCGCTTTTAACGCTTGCAACGATAACGTCACCGATGTTGCCAAACTTACGTACGGAGCCACCGAGTACCTTGATGCACATAAGTTCTTTTGCGCCACTGTTGTCAGCAGCCTTAAGTCTTGTTTGTGGTTGAATCACTGTACCGTCCTCCTATTATTTAGCCTTTTCAACGATTTCAAGCAAGCGCCAGTTCTTGTCCTTGGAGAGCTTGCGTGTTTCAACGATTCTTACTGTATCACCGATACCGCATTCGTTAAGTTCGTCGTGTGCTTTGTATTTTTTAGTTGTAGACACTGTCTTTTTGTAAAGAGGGTGCTTATACTTGTTTACTACTGCGACAACGATTGTCTTGTCCATCTTGTTGGATACAACGATGCCGACTCTTTCTTTTCTGCTATTTCTTTCCATTGAAATTTACCTCCCTTTACGCATTTTGACCTGCTCTTTCACGAAGAACAGTCTTGATTCTTGCGATGTCTTTCTTGACATTGTTAAGCGCAAGAGGGTTTGCAAGTTGACCAGTTGCGTGAGACAAACGCAAATTGAACAACTCTTTCTTCAAATCAGCGAGCTTAGCAATCAATTCTTCAGTTGTAAGTTCGCGTACCTTATTTGCTTTCATCTGTGTTCACCTCAACTTCTTTCTTCACAAACTTGCACTTTACTGGCAATTTGTGGCTAGCAAGACGCAATGCTTCGCGTGCTGTTTCTTCTGGAACGCCTGCGATTTCGAACATTACTCTGCCTGGTTTTACTACTGCTACCCAATACTCTGGGGAACCTTTACCGGAACCCATGCGAGTTTCAGCAGGTTTTTTTGTTACTGGTTTGTGGGGGAAGATGTCTGTCCATACTTTACCACCACGCTTGATGAAACGTGTCATTGCAACACGGGCAGCTTCGATTTGGTTGGATGTGATCCAAGCACATTCCAAAGCTTGAAGACCAAATTCGCCGTAGGCAACTTTGTTACCCTTGTGAGCTTCGCCCTTCATTCTGCCACGGAATTGACGACGTCTTTTTACTCTTTTAGGCATCAACATTATTCAGTTACCTCCTTTTTAACAGTCTTCTTTTTCTTAGGAAGAACTTCTCCACGGTAAACCCAAACTTTAACGCCGATGATACCAAATGTTGTCAATGCTTCTGCAAAGCCGTAGTCGATATCAGCACGCAAAGTGTGAAGAGGGATGCTTCCTTCGTGATATTGTTCGCAACGAGCGATTTCAGCACCGTCCAAACGGCCAGCTACCATAGTTTTGATACCCTTAGCGCCGGAACGGATTGCTCTACCCATGCATTGACGCATAGCTCTACGGAAGGAAACACGCTTTTCGAGTTGAGCAGCAATGCCTTCTGCAACGAGTTGAGCGTCCATATCTGGGCGTTTAACTTCTACGATGTTGATTGTTACAGCAACATCCTTAGCAATTTTTTGAACTTCAGCTTTGATTTCTTCAGCACCTGCACCAGCCTTACCGATCAAAACACCGGGACGACCTGTGTGGATGTCTACAGTAACCTTGCCTTCAGCTCTTTCTACAACGATCTTAGAAATACCAGCTTGGTAGTACTTCTTTTTGAGGAAAGTTCTGATAGTATCGTCTTCTTTGATGAATTTTGCGAAATTCTTTTTGTCTGCAATCCATTTTGCATCCCAATCTTGAATTACGCCTACACGCAAACCGTGTGGATTAACTTTTTGTCCCATTTATCTTTCCTCCCTTTACGCCATTTCGTCCAAGATCACTGTGATGTGACTTGTTCTCTTCAAGATGGAGTAACCTCTACCGCGAGATACAGGTTGCATTCTCTTGAGTGTTGGACCTTGGTCTGCAAAGCACTCTGCAACGTAAAGTGTGTCTTTGTTCATACCGAGATTTACTTCTGCATTAGCAGCTGCACTGTTCAAGCACTTGAGTACTGGCTCAGCTGCTGCCTTGTTTGTTGTCTTCAAAATCGCAACGGCATCCTTGTAGCTCTTGCCACGGATAAGATCCAAAACTACGTGAACCTTACCAGGAGCAATGCGGATGTACTTAGCGATCGCCTTGGGGCGTCTGTCCTTGCGTTCAGCACGGTCAAGGGCTTTTGCTTTACTTCTTGTAGCCATCGTTATTCCTCCTATCTGCCACCGCTTGTTTTGCTACCAGCGTGACCTTTGAATGTTCTTGTTGGAGCGAATTCGCCCAACTTCAAGCCAACCATGTCTTCTGTAACGTATACAGGAACATGCTTACGGCCATCGTGTACTGCAATTGTGTGTCCTACGAAATCGGGGAAGATTGTAGAACTTCTGGACCATGTTTTAACTACTTTCTTTTCGCCTTTAGCGTTCATTTCTTGTACTCTTTTGAGAAGTACTGGTTGAACGTATGGGCCTTTTTTAAGTGATCTACTCATTGTTTATTCCTCCGATTACTTAGCACGCTTCACAATGAATTTGTTGGAAGCCTTGTTCTTCTTTCTTGTCTTGTAACCAAGAGCAGGTTTGCCCCAAGGAGTTACAGGACCTGGACGTCCGATTGGAGAGCGACCTTCACCACCACCGTGAGGGTGATCGCAAGGGTTCATTACGCTACCACGAACTGTTGGTTTAATACCCATGTGACGTTTTTTACCAGCCTTACCGATACGAACGATTTCGTGATCGAGGTTACCAACTTGACCGATTGTTGCATGGCACTTAAGGAGAACGAGTCTCATTTCGCCACTTGGCATACGAAGTGTTGCATATTTGCCTTCCTTAGCCATGAGTTGAGCGAAGATACCAGCGGAACGAGCAATTTGGCCACCCTTGCCTGGGTTCATTTCTACGTTGTGTACGATTGTACCAACTGGGATGTTTTCCAAAGGAAGGTTGTTACCAACTTTGATGTCTGCATCAGCGCTAGCAACTACTGTGTCGCCAACGTTAAGACCAACAGGAGCGAGAATGTATCTCTTTTCGCCGTCAGCGTAGTGCAACAAAGCGATGTTAGCAGTACGGTTTGGATCGTATTCGATTGTTGCAACTTTTGCAGGAACGGACTTATCGCGTTTGAAGTCGATAATTCTGTACTTGATTCTGTTACCACCACCAATGTGGCGAACTGTGATTCTACCTGTTGCGTTACGTCCACCAGACTTCTTGTTTACAGCAAGAAGGCTCTTTTCTGGAGTTGTTGTTGTGATTTCTTCGAAGGAAGAAACGGACATAAAACGACGTGCAGGAGAAGTAGGTTTATACTTTTTAATAGCCATTTCAGTTTCCTCCGTTATTCAGCCAAACTTTCGAAGAATTCGATTGCTTTGCTGTCTGCTGTCAAATGAACAATTGCCTTTTTCCAATCGGATGTACGGCCAACTGTTCTGCCTTGTCTCTTTGTTTTACCTTTTACGATAGCTGTGTTAACACTTGCTACCTTTACGCCGAAAACAACTTCTACTGCTTTTGCGATTTCTACTTTGTTAGCAGATTTTGCAACTTCGAAAGTGTAAACTTTTGCAGGAACGCCGGCGTAGCTTTTTTCCGTAAGAACGGGACGCTTTATGATATCGTAGCAGTTCATAGTGAGTAAGCCTCCTCAATTTGCTTGAGTGCATCCACAGTTACAATAACTGCAACGTTGGATACAAGTTGGTATACATTTGCAAGAGTTGCTTCTGTTACTGTGAGCTTAGCGATGTTAGCGCCTGCGCGAGCAACGTCACTTTGGTTGGAAACAACAAGCAATGTTTTTTGGTCGTAGTTGAAGTTCTTAAGGATGTTTGCAACAAGCTTTGTCTTTGGTGCTTCGAGTGCGATTGCATCTACAACAACAAGTTCGCCGTTAGCAATCTTTGTGCTGATTGCGCTACGGAAAGCAGCTGCCTTCATCTTTTTGTTGAGTTTCTTGGAGAAATCTCTTGGCTTTGGTGCGAATACTACGCCACCCTTGATCCATTGTGGAGCGCGGATGGAACCTTGACGAGCGCGACCTGTGCCCTTTTGTCTCCATGGTTTGATACCGCCACCGCGTACTTCTGTACGAGTGAGAGCAGATTTTGTACCTTGTCTTTGGTTAGCTTGGTATGCAACAACGGCTTGATGAATAAGGGCTTCGTTGTAGTCACAACCAAATACCGCATCGTTAAGTTCAATGGAACTAACTTCTACAGCGGAAGTATTATAAACTTTTACTTTCATTGTGGTTTACTCCTTTTCCTTATTTCTTAACTGCGTTACGAACATACACAATGCTGTTCTTTGCGCCTGGAACGGCACCCTTTACAAGGATAACGCCCAACTCTTTGTCGACTTTTACTACAGAGAGATTCAAAATTGTTACTTGTTCAACACCATAGTGACCTGGAAGGTTTTTACCTGGCATTACGCGGGATGGGCTGGAAATTGGACCCATGGAACCTACTTCGCGGTGAACAGGGCCTACACCGTGGGTTTCCTTAAGTCTGTGTTGATTCCAACGTTTGATAACGCCTGTGAAACCGTGACCTTTTGTGATACCTGTGATATCAACGTAGTCGCCTTCTGCAAAGATGTCGCACTCGATTGTTGCGCCTACATCAAGGTCGCAGTTATCAAGTTTGAACTCGTGGAGATGTTTTACAACAACGCCACTCTTTTTGAGATGTCCAAGTTGTGGTTTTGTGAGTTTACGCTCAGCAACTGTTTCAAAACCGAGTTGCAATGCTTCGTAACCATCGCGAGCTACAGTTTTCTTTTGTGTTACTGTGCATGGACCTGCTTGAATTACTGTTACTGGAACCATAGTTCCGTCTGCAAGGAATACTTGAGTCATTCCAAGCTTCTTACCAATGATTGCTTTATTCATAGATAAAGTTCACCTCCATTAATATTGTTACAACTTGATTTTTACATCAACGCCAGCTGGAAGGTCGAGCTTTGTGAGGCTGTCGATTGTCTTCGCGTTAGGGCTGTAGATGTCAATCAAACGTTTGTAAGTACGAAGTTCAAATTGTTCGCGTGAATCCTTGTATTTGTGAACAGCACGCAAAACTGTTACGATTTCCTTCTCAGTTGGAAGGGGGATTGGACCGGAAACTTTGCTGCCCATCTTTTGTGCTGCTTCTACGATTTTTGCACAAGCAAGGTCAACAAGGTTGTGGTCGTAAGACTTGAGCTTGATTCTGATTTTTTGGTTTGCCATTTGTTTGTTACTCCTTTAATAATGTTTTATTTTCCCGAATTGCTTTGGCGACAACACTTCCGTGTGTTTCGCGCTGCGGCTTTTAATAAAGCAAACTAAGTTTGCCTACAAATACCAGTGACAGTTTGGCATCTTGTGCCACTTGAACACCAAATACTGCTTAAAATTTACTCGGTCGCAGTGCTCTTGGCACTACTCGGTCGGCAGTGAGTTTTCTGTTGACTTCAGTAACCTCACGCGTCAGTCCTTAATTCGCAGCTTAACTATTTTACCACCATTTGCAATGGGTGTCAAACGTTTGAACACAATATTTTTGCCATAAATAAAAAACTTTTCAACTATTTTTTCATTTTTGGAATATCGAGAAAATACCGCTTTTAGACTGCAAAAACATCCCACTTTGGGGCACATTGCGCCTACCGACAAGCTTGCACTACCAATGCCAGCAATCACAATTTGCTTTGCGCGCATTGACGCTCCGCACCGCTACCAAAACACCAACATCAACAAGGCCATTTTTAATATTGTACAAAATGGATTGTTTGATTGAAACATTCAAACCCCTTGCACCACTTGTGGAATATCTCAGCAAACAAAAAGACCTCCCGAAACAGGGAGGTCTTTTTTGTAATGTTAGTAGTTGTTGTAAAGAACAAGGAACAGTATCGATATCGCCATAAACACAGCGCCAACAACAATGTAAGCGGAAAAGCTACGTTGTTTTTCTTGTTGAGCCTTGCGATAGTCGTAGAAAGTTTTGTACTTGACTTTGGTTAGATCCTTTTTGAAAAGGTCAAACAATTTGATAACACCAAAAGCAAGCATGTCGAATGTACCACCGTTTGTTGACCAAATAAGTACGCCAAATCCAAGGGTGCACATACCAGGCACAAAAAATGCATTGCACAAAACTTTGAGCAACTCTTGTCCGGTTTGAGAAAAACCTTCTTGTATGAGCATTACACCAAGCACCATCAAAATGTTAATGCCTGCTATAATTAGATACTGTGACCATTTTTTCATCTTTTACTCCAACAAACGACCTAACAAGTAGGTCGTTTGCTAATTAACTATTATTTTTTCGCTGCGTCGAGATCGGCAATTTCTTGCTTGTATTGTTCGAGCTCAGCATCATTACAGTAAACAAAGTGGCCAGGGATAACCTCTTGCATGTAAGGACCTTGCTCGGAGTAGTCGTGAGCAGCAAGTGGATTGTAAGTGATACGCTTACGTTGTTTTTCGAATCTTGGGTCTGGCAATGGAATTGCGGACAACAAAGATTTTGTGTATGGGTGCAATGGGTGAGCGAACAACTCATCACTGGTTGTGAGCTCAACAATCTTACCAAAGTACATAACTGCGATTCTGTCGGAGAAGTACTTTACTACGGACAAGTCGTGCGCAATGAACATGATGGTAAGGCCCAATGTTTCGCGAAGTTCGTTCAAAAGGTTGATAACTTGCGCTTGAATGGAAACGTCCAAAGCGGAGATTGGTTCGTCCGCAATGATGAGTTCTGGATTCAAAACGATTGCACGTGCGATACCGATACGTTGACGTTGACCACCACTAAATTCGTGAGGGTAACGGCTTGCGTGTTCTGGAACAAGACCAACCAAGTCCAACACTTTGTAAACTTGTTCGTCGATGTAAGCTCTGTCTTTGATACCACGAATAATCAAACCTTCGGCGATAATTTCGCGAACTGTCATACGTGGGTTCAAGGATGCAATTGGGTCTTGGAAGATCATTTGCATCTTGTTCATGATACGGTCTTTGCCGGCAAGACGGAGAGCTTCTCTGTACTCAGCTTCGAGTGCTTTTTTCTCGTCGCCTTCAGGCATGTTAGCAAGCAATGGTTCGTATCTTTCGCTTACTAATCTCTTTTGGTGATCAGCAAACACCTTGTTGCAGTGTTTGTGGTCGTACTTTGCACTTCTGATAAGAGCAGTTTGTTCTTCGATAACCTTGTTGAGGTCAGCGTTGATTTGTGCAATTTGTGCATCACGTTCAGCAGAAGCAGGTTGCTTTTTGAGCTCTTGAAGTTGAGCGTTAGCCTTTGCTTTTGCTTGCTTGATTGCTTCCTTGTAGTTGTTGATACCTGCACAGATACGTTGACCGTCGAAGTAAACGGAACCACCTGTGATATCGTACAAACGAATGATGGAACGACCAGTTGTTGTTTTACCACAACCAGATTCGCCTACCAAACCAAAAACTTCGCCTTTGTAAATATCGAAGCTAACATCGTTTACAGCTTTTAGTTGCTTGCGGCCCATCTTGAAGAATTGTTCAAGATGTTGGACGGACAATAATACTTTCTTTTCGTCTGACATACTATTGTACCCCCTTGTTTGACATTCTTTCGATACGATCTACAACGATTTTTGGTGGAGTTACCTTTGGTGCACTTGGGTGCAACAACCATGTTGCTGCGTAGTGAGTGTCGCTAACTTGGAACATTGGTGGTTCTTGTTCGAAGTCAATTTCCAAAGCGTACTTGTTACGAGCAGCAAATGCATCTCCCTTTGGTGGGAAGATCATGTTTGGTGGAGTTCCTGGGATTGCTTCCAATCTTTCTGTTGTATCCAAGTCTGGCATGGATGACAACAATGCCCATGTGTATGGGTGACGTGGATCGTAGAATACATCGTCGGCTGTGCCGTACTCTACAATCTTGCCCGCGTACATAACGGCAATTCTGTCCGCCATGTTAGCAACAACGCCCAAGTCGTGAGTAATGAAGATTACAGACAAGTTACGTTCTGCCTTGATGCGGTTGATGAGTTCCAAAATTTGGGATTGAATTGTTACGTCCAACGCAGTTGTTGGTTCGTCACAAATCAAGATGTCTGGGTTTGCAGCAAGCGCAATCGCAATAACGATACGTTGACGCATACCACCGGAAAACTCGAATGGGTATTGGTTGTAACGGATAGCTGGTTCGGGAATACCTACTTCTTCGAGAAGTTTCAATGCCTTTGCCTTTGCCATCTTACGTGTTACTCTGTAAACTACTGCGGATGCTTGTTCCTTGAGATAGTCAATCAAGATGGACATTTGTTCGCGACCGTTGTAGTTAGCGTCGTTTGCAATATCCTTACGGTAGCTAGCACGCAAGTTGTGGATTACCGCGCGGATGTTTTTGCGAGCCAATTCCAAGTCAACAAGTGCAGGAGGAACAACCTTCCAGTCGATTCGCTTACCTTGTGCAATAAGAGCATCGTGCTTAGCTTGTTGTTGTTCGTAGCGAGCAATTTCCTTTGGATTTTTTACTACACCAGCAAAGTACTTTTTGAGTGCGTCTTTGATGCTGGATGCAAATGTGTGTTCAACGGAGTTCTTTGCTACTTGCAAGTGGTCGATTGCGTCTTCAACTAACTTGATCATTTGTTCAGCAAGAGCGTATGCTTCCTTTTTGTCCAAAGTTTCGTTACGGAACCAGTCCAAAAATTCTTCTGTCTTTACAAGCAATGCCTTTTTAGCTTGGATGGATTTGTTGTGGCTGTAAACCATAGCCTTGGAACCATCTTCAATAAAGCCATTCAAGAACTCTTCGTCAAGATACTTGCGTGTCATTTCTGTGAGCTCTTCAATAGGCATATCGTCTACGTTCGCTGTTGGGTTCTTCATCATGTAGAAGCCCAAAGTGAAGTAGTTTGGCTTTGCACGCTTGGATGCAGTATCCAAAATTTGAGACAACTCTGCAAGAGCTTTCAAGCAGTCTTCGGAGTATGCCTTGGATTTTGGCAACTTAAGTTCGTTGTTCAAAACGGCAAGTACGTTTTGTACTTTTTCGTCAGCTACAACGATATCAGGGTGATAAGTGCCAGGGATACGTTTGATAAATCCCTTTACAACCTTTTTAACTTCGATTGGTTGCTTTTTGGAAGAGAGGAACAATTGGTTTTCTACGTCCATTTGCAACTCGATAACCGCTCTGTAAATTTCGTTGTAGGCACTTTCGAGTTTTGTGCTGTTGATGCAGAACTTGTCAAACAATTGGCACTCTTGCTTGTTGTTTTCCAATTCCGCTTTGTTATCAGCATCACCAAGGTCCATAAATTTGTTGAGGAGCTTGAGCTTTGTGTTGAAGTTGTTACGAGCGTTACGTCTGCTTGCACTGCTCTTGAGGAGCATTGCTTCGGTAAGCTGTGTACCAACCTTCATGATTGGGTTCAAGCTGGACATTGGGTCTTGGAAAATCATAGCGATTTTGTCGCCACGGATTTTGTGGAATTCGTCTTCGGAAATCTTGAGCAAGTCTTGACCGTCGTAGATGATTTCGCCACCTTCTACAATGGAGTTACCAGCCAAAATACCGATGATTGCTCTGTTTGTTACAGATTTACCGGAACCAGATTCACCAACGATAGCAAGAGTTTCGCCCTTGTAGAGGTCAAAACTGATGTTGCGTACCGCTTGAACCTTACCGCCGGATGTGCGGAATGATACAATTAAGTCTTTTACTTCTAGTTTCTTTTCCATGATTAGTCCTCCGTACCACGAAGTGATGGGTTGAACGCATCACGCAAGCCGTTACCGAACAAGTTGAAGCAGATTTCCAACAAAGCGATAAACAAAGCTGGGAAGAAAACAACGTGAGGAGTACTTGTCATTACGTTTTGTCCTGCGGAAAGCATTGAACCAACGGAGGACAATGTTGGGCTGTCAAGGTCGATAATGCCAAGGTAGGAAAGTGATGTTTCACTGAAGATTACACCAGGGATTACCAATACACAGCTTGTAATGATTGTACCCAACGTATTGGGGAAGATGTGTTTCCAAATGATACGCCAGTCTTTTGCGCCCAATGTGCGAGCAGCAAGAACGTACTCTTGGTTCTTGAAACGGTAGAATTGCATACGAACTCTGGAAGCCATACCAATCCAACCGGTCAAAACGAACGAGTAAATCAGCGCGCCAACTACACCTACTTTACTTGCTAAGTGCAATTGGAACAGGATGGTTACTACCATGCTTGGTACACCAGACAAAAGGTCGGAAATACGTTCCATTACCATGTCTGTTACGCCACCAAAGTAACCTTCGATAGCACCGTAGATAGCACCAATTGTAAGGTTGATTGCAGCAACTGCGATAGCAAGGATGAAACTGAATCTTGCACCCAAAGCCAAACGGGAGAAGATGTCGTAGCCGTTACCATCTGTACCGAACGCAAAGGATGGTTCGAAGTTGTAGAGGTATTGGAAGTAGTTGTAACTGCTTACACGACAGATGTAGTTGAAAGAACCAGGCTTACCTGTACGGAAAGCATAGCTCCAAGTACCTGGGTCGTTTTCCAATCTAGTACTGTTGTAGTCGTCTACGTCGTATGCTGTGTTTTCGAAGTAAGCAGGGATAAGCAAGCTTGCATCGTTTGTTTGCAAGATTTTGCCGTTTGCATCCAATGGGTTACCCTTTTCGTCGCACTTGTACCAGATGTTGAGTTTTTCCATCTTAGGTTTGCTCTTTGGGTTGTTTACATTGTTAGCAACACGTGGCAAAATAACTTGAATGCCAGTTTCGTTTTGGAAATCTTGTACTGCTTGGTATTGTTCAGCAGTAAATGTCATGTTGAACGCAGAGTTGGAGTAGTAAGTGTTTACGCGTACTTTGTACTTTGTTGTAACTTTGCCATCCAAATCGGTAGTTTCGATTGTGCCAAGTTCCTTTTGAAGAGCATTGTAGCCCGTTTCCATTTCGATACCAACAAGTTCGTACCAACGGTTTCTTGTTGCTTCTTCCACTTTGGAACCATCCCAAAAACCTGTGCCGTCAAAAATATCAAGACGTGGCAAAAGTTGTTTGTAACGAAGGAGTTCCTTTGTGCTTTCGTAGGAGTGACGATAGTTTTTGTCAACAAACCATGGCGCGATGATAGCGTAGATAACCAAAATAACAATGATGATTGCTGCTACCAAAGATGCCTTGTTCTTCTTGAAGCGGTTGAACGCATCGCGGAAGTAACCAACAGGTTTTGTGTCGAATTTTGCGTCGTGCTTTGTATCTCTTGCTTTTGCAAAGGCAAATTTTTCAGAAGGGATGCTGTTGTAATTATCAAATTGTGTCTTATTCATAATTATCTTGCCCCCATTCTGATACGTGGATCGATAATGCCGTAGCTAATATCGACAACAATGCCGGCTGTCAAACCAATCAATGTGTAGAAACCTGTCAACAACATAAAGAAGTTGTAGTCTGGAGTTGGTGTTGCTTGAACAGCGGACATGTAGAGTTTACCTACACCAGGAATACTAAACAATTGCTCGATGATCAAAGAACCGCTCATGATGGAGATAAATTCACCCATGATCATTGGGAAAATAACTACCATTGCGTTTTTCAATGCGTGACGAACAACTGCTTGTGCTCTGGAAAGACCCTTTGTACGAGCCAAAAGCATAAATTCGCTTGTCAAAACTTCGGTAAGTTCCGCACGTGTGTAACGAGCGAAACCTGCGATAGAACCAAAGGACATGGACAAAATTGCAGGGATGATGGACTTGATAAATGTCCAGCTCCAAGCACCGTCAACGGCAATAGCTACAGGAAGAGTGGAACCCTTTTGCAACTTGAAGAATGCGTATTGTACCAAGAAAGCGTAAATAAAGGATGGTACGGATACACAAATCATAACGCCTGTGGAAATAACGTGGTCTTGCCACTTGTTCTTTTTCAAAGCAGC
Organism: Candidatus Fimimonas sp.; assembly: GCA_045644945.1. Taxonomy (GTDB): domain Bacteria; phylum Bacillota; class Clostridia; order Christensenellales; family CAG-314; genus Fimimonas. The sequence continues at coordinate 33,181 of JAZRHU010000063.1, forward strand.
GTAGATACCAAGTGCGATACCCAAAGGAATAGACACGATGATAGACCACAAGTTCAAAGATACAGTGAAAGGAACTTTGTCTGTAAATACGTCCCAAACGTCGCGACCAAGAGCGATGGATGTTTCGCATGCACCAAATTCACCACGGATAACACCGCCGGCCCATTTTTCCACGTTGACTACTGCACCAGCAGGAATCTTCTTCTTGTCGTAAACAGTTTTTTGCTTCCAAACAGGGATCTTTTCGCCGTTTTCGTCAAGCACAAATTCTGTTTCTGGAACATAGTCGGCCTTTTTCAAGGCAACACGACCTTCGGCATCCAAATAGTTGCCGTCTTTGTCGCGTTTGTACACAATGTTACCCTCTGCATCGTACTTGATTCTTGTTTCAAATACGAGTTGGCCTTTGTCATCCTTTGCTTGAACTTTGGCGCCGGTTTTTTCGTCAATCGCGTCAAAAGTGTATGACTTACGACCAAAAAGGTAAATGAGGTATTGTTCGGGGATAGGTTTGTCAAAGCCCAATAGCTCACGACGTTGCATGAGCAACTCGTAGTCCTTGTCTGCTGTCTTCAATGGTTCGTTTGGTAGCAATTTTACCAAAGCGAAACAAATCGTAAAGATGATGATGAATGTCAGCAACATCAGACCTATACGCTTGAGGGCATACTTGAGCATATACATGTTTTGTCTTTCTCCTTTTTACTTACTATAATAGGGAATATATACTTTCCTATAAAAATATTTTCATTTGCACTCAATTGCCATTTTTATAGCACGAACACTGCATTTTAGGCACAAAAAGTAGCTATTTTCATAGGAAAATATATGTTTTTTTAACACAAGTCCATCCGAGGCCGAAATTGGCCCCGGATGGCTGTGTAAAAAGCTTAATTAACTTGTGGTAGTTACAAAGAACAATTATTCTGTAACTGTGTAGTCAAGTGTACCGCCTTGTTGTTGAACGAATGCAGCAAATTCTTCGTCTGTCATTGTGTATGTGTAGTATTGGATACCACCACGACCAAGACCGAGGATGTAATCTTCTGTCTTGTAGTTAACACGCATACATCTCATGGAAGCAGAAGCGTCTGTCATAAGAGGAATTGTGTTACAGATCTTCAAGCATGCAACTTCGCATGCAGCCAAGATCTTAAGACGGAGAGAAGATGGAGCGGAGAGACCAGCGTTAACAGATTTTGTTTCGCCAGTTGGTTCGCCGTCTTCACCGATAATCTTTGCTTCGATTGGATCGCCGCCCAAGCACTTGCCAAGCCAGTCAGCAAGAGAAGCTCTCAATGTTTGACCATCGATTTCGATGTCGAGCATGATAGCGTTCTTGTTTGTGAATGTGTCGTAAGCAAGGTCTTCACGTACGAAGCATTCAAGCATGGAGTATGGGTCGAACATGGAACCGCCCCAACCAACACCGAACAACATGTCGATAGAACCGTTACGAAGAGCATCGGACCAACCGTTACCAAGAGATGCACTTTGTACGAATACAAGGTGACCTTCCCATGGAGTGCCCTTAACTGCTTCTACCCAGTTGGAAGACAAGAATTCGTAACCATTAGCGTAGAAGGAAGAACCCCAGTTGTTAGCACCAACGCAGATTTGAAGTTCCCAAGTGTCACCTTCTGGAATCCAACCATTTTCAACTGCTTTGTCGTATGCTGTTGTGAACAATGCTTTTGCGCCTGCAGGGTCGTAACCTGTGATAGCGTCAATAGCGTCGTCCTTTGTTTCGTATGTCTTACCAGGACCCCATTCGTCGCTAAGACCCCAGAATTCGAGGATAGCGTCTTTAGCTTCTTCTGTGCTACGGTATGTCTTACCTTCTTCTGGGTCGTAAACGATCATAGAAGACAAAGCGCCTTTAGCAGCAGAGGATGTTGGGGACAATGTCAAGCAGAATGCTGTACGGTCAAGAGAGTAGCTCAATGCTTGACGGAATTCTTCGATAACGAGAGGTTGCTTAATAACTGTGTTACCAGCTGTCTTTGGTGTAGCAGCTGCAGCTGTTGTAGCAAGGTTTTCTGTATCTGGGTTCAAAACCATGAACCATGTGGATTCGGAGTCATCGTAGTATGTGTACTTGGATGCACCGTAGTCGTCCATGTCTTCAGCACGAAGACCGTAACCTTCGAGTTGGCCAGCCAAGAACATGTTCAAACGAGTTTCGTCGTCTGTAACAACTGTGTATTGGATAGCTGTTGTTTGGTATTGACCAGCAAGTTCTTCTTCGAAGTAACCATGCCAGTATGGGTTACGTTCAAGTTTGAAAGAGTTGTCTGCTACGTATTCTGTAAGCATGTATGGGCCGTAACCAGAGTACTTAGCGATGCTTGTAGCGTAGTCGTTTGTGTAAACGCCGTTAGCTTCGGAAGCGCAACTTTCGTAAAGTGTGTTGTTAACAAGGAAGAAGCTTGTAGCAAGGTTGTACTTAAGCCAGAAGTCATTTGGAAGTTCGTCGATAAGAACGATAACCAAAGAGTAGTCGTCGCCTTCTTCTGCGAAGAAACCAACGTCAGCAAAGTCATAGTCTGCCCAAACGTTTTCTTGTACAAAGAAACCAGCTGGTTCGTCTTTGTCTGTGCACCAGAACACAAGGAATGCGTCCATAGTAGCTGTCAAAGCGTCGCTAGCCAAGATTTCTGCAAGAGTTTTGCCGTTCAATGCTTCGATGTCTTCTACTGGAGCAACGCCAAAGCCGTTTGTGAAGAAACCAAACAAGCCCCAAGCTGCAACGTAGTCAGCGTAAGAGGATTGAGCCCACTTACCAACGTAGCTGTTGTTAAGGTCGAATACAAGGTTTTCAGCAAGACCTGCTGGGATAACAGCGTCACGGATGGAAGCTGTGCAACCATCAGCAGCATTGATTTGTTCGTCTGTGTACCAACCAGCGAAATCGCCAGAACCAACACCAGCACCACCTGTAACGTCTTCCCATGTGGAAGTACCTTGTTTCAAGTACTTTTCAGCACCCAAAATCTTGAGGTCGCCTGTAGCGTAAAGTTCACCAGCACGGCTGTTTGCAGCAGCTGGGTTAAGAAGGTTCTTAACGCTTCTTACGAAAGAGTGAGCGTTGATAGCTTCACCGTTGTCGTAACGAAGGTTGTCCTTCAAAACGATTCTGTAAGCTTTGCCTTCGAGACCTGTTTCGTAACCGAATTTTGCAGCGTATTCGTCGGAAACGTCTACTGGCATTTCTTTAGCCATAGAAGGAACAATTTGGAATGCATCACCTGTCTCGTTGTAGTCGAATGTGTACAAAGAGTCGGATGTGTAGTTCAAAATGTATGTAGCTTCATTAGATTGGTATGTGTGGTAGTTCCAGTTGCTTGGAATTGTTGTTGGAGCGGAACGCCATGTGTAATTTTTACCTTGGTCATCTACCCAAGTTGTAGTTACAATGTAGTGGCCCTTCAAGGATGTGTCAGCTTCAATTGGTGTATCCAATGCAAAGATGTTGCCATCCATGTCATAAATACTGCCTTGAAGTTGATAACCATCAACTCTACCGCTAGCGAAGCCTTTCTTCTCTACGACTTCTGTACCAATTTGTTCACCGTCCCAGTTGTGATATGTAACTGTAAATTCCTTTGGACCGCAAGCAGCCAAAGCGAACAATGCAGAACAAACAACTGCGATTGCGACCAAAACTGATAGCAAACGTACTGTCTTTTTCATTTTTGTTTTCCTCCATTTAAATTTTTTAAATTTTTGATTTCATCTATTGCACCGATTTTCACTTCTCGGTTACAATCAATTTTGGAGAGAGTTTCCCTGAAAAAGGAAGCTTTCTATTAGCTTTTCTTTTGTTTTTACGGGTGTCAACTCCCGATTTGCCCGCATATGGCATCAGCTTCTTGTTGCAATCAATAGGCTGCAAAGATGGGTATCGCGACTACACCATCACTGCCTTTAAGTGGAGGCAAACTGTCCACGTCGTCCTTTGCCAGGGGACTTAGTTCCCTCGATATGTGCCACAAAATAAAAAATCTCGAAAGCGCACAGCAAAAGACCACCTGATTAACAATTCAGAACAGTCACTCGCAATAAGCATTTTCGAGTATCGTAAACAAAAAATATTAAATTAATCGCTAATAAATACAACCTTCGGAGAACCTTCGGAGCCGTCATACCTTGGCGAGTTAACTATTCTCTGTTGTTAATGCGTGTATTTTACTATAATTTGGGTACAGTGTCAACTAAATAAACGCGCGTTTTGACTTTTTTTCTAAATTTTTACAAAATTATTTTTCATTTTTATTGTCAATTTGCTAACACCAATATAGCACATTTAAGCATCCACTTGACATTTTTGGTCAATTTGCAACAAATTTGCTAACAAACAGGTCAAAAACAAGCAAAATCGTTGCAAAAAAGAGGCAAAAACGACCAACAAGCCATCGCAATGCTAACATCTTATGCATACCAAGCAAAAATTGTTCATACAATTTACAAATCAATTTGGAGAGAAGTATGAAAATGTTGGCAAAACACACTAAACTAGTTTTATGCTGGGCTTGCTTGATTTGTTTGCTTGCAAGCTTGATTACCTTTGTTGGATGCAACCCATCCAAACTAAAACAAGCCGTGGCCGATGGCAACAACTACACCATTGTTGCAAGCTACGACAACGATCACCACATTGTTAGCGCAACGCAAACCGTAACTTTTACCAATCGTAGCGAAAACGCCTTCGAGTGCGTAAAATTCCACATCTATGCCAATGCCTATCGCGAGGGGACCTCTAGCTCCATTGTGCCAGCAAAGTACCGCGCCATTGCCTACCCAAATGGCGAAAGTTTTGGACAAATCGACTTTGATACCATCAAAGTGGACGGCACACCTGTGGCCTATGTAATCGAAGGACAAGACATGGACATTTTGAGTGTGCCCACAAAGGAAATTTTTCCCGACGAAAGTGTCCAAATCGAGATGACCTACCAAATTACACTTGCAAACATCCACCACCGCTTGGGATACACCGCCAATGCTGTGCACCTTGGCAACTGGTTTCCCATTTTGTGCCGAGTTAGCAACAACACCTTCCAATGCACACCCTACTACAACGTTGGCGATCCTTTTGTTAGTGACGTTGCCAACTTTGACGTTAGTTTTACCGTTCCAAGTAACTTTGTGGTGGCAAGCACCGGCACAATGACGGAAGCATCCAACAACGAGAGTAGTATTACCTACCACTACCAAGCGCAAGCGGTGCGCGACTTTGCATTGATGATGTCGCCCCACTACCAAAAACTATCTCAAGTTGTGGGCGACACCACCATCAACTACTACTACTTTGCCGACAAAAAACCCAAAGAGTCGCTAGCAACCGCAGTTGAAAGCTTTGAGTACTTTTGCAAAAACATTGGCACCTACCCCTACGACAACTACTCGGTGTGCGAAACGGACTTTTGCTACGGCGGTATGGAATACCCCAACATTGTGATGGTGGCAAGCAAGTCGCAAACATACGAGCAAGCCATCGCTCACGAAACGGCACACCAATGGTTCTACGGTGTGGTGGGCAACGACCAAATTGCCAACGCTTGGATGGACGAGGGATTGGCGGAGTTTTTGACATATCTCTACCTGGACGAAAGTGGCAAAACACCACTTACGCAAAGCATACTTGCCAACACCAAGACCTACACCACCTACGTTGACGTGCTAAACCACTTCTATACCGATGTGCAACGCAACTTTAGGCCCATTTGCGACTACAAAAGCGATGGCGAGTACGTCATCTTGACCTACGTAAAGGGCAGTTTGCTATTCAACACCCTGCACGAAAGTTTGGGCGCGCAAAAGTTTTGGAAGTGCCTTTCCCACTACTACCAAACTGCACAGTTCCAAATTGCCGAGCCCAACACAATGAGTAGTTGCTTTGCCAAGATTGGTGGAGCGCAAGTGGAAAACATCTTTACCACCTTTGCAGAAGGCAAGGAAATCATTGGCGAAATGAAAGATTGATTTGCGCACAACACAAAGAGAAAAAACGTTCCCTTTAAATAAGGATATTTACCACAAATATATAATATATAATTATACAGCAACAGCACACGTCAACAAACACTACAAGTGGCCCCTGCAACAAACATACGCGTTGATTGAACGTCGTGCTTGCAAATGCTCCGTCCAAACGTTTGACACCACAATTTGCCTTTGCTATAATAATGAGGTATTCTGCAAGGAGGCCGGCAATGGCAATTGGTGAGCACAAAGAAAAATCTCCATATCATGGCGTGTTTGTAGCATCGTTTTTTATGATTTTGGTGCCAGTTTTGTTGTATTTTTTGATAAATGGCTCGGTAATTCTTTGGAAACCCTCCACGTCTCTTGAAGAGCGAATTGCAACAGCCAAAACAATTGGATGTGGTGCCGGATTTTTGTTCCACTTGACGTTGATTATTGTTGGCGTGCTAAAAGATCCTTTCAAAGCGGTAGTCAACAGAATTTGCAACTTTTTTGATAACTTGAAGTTCAACTTTAAACTTGCTTGGTCTTGCTACTGTGAGGAAGTTAGAGAAACGGGCGTTGCCTTTTGGATATTGTTTATCATCATGGTTGTTAACTTTATCATTTTTTGGAGCGGAGCAAAAGTATTTATACTAGACTTTTTTGAATAAACCTTTGGTGCAAAACACCAAGGGTTTTTTTGTTTGCAGAGGCAAATTGCAATCTCGCGTTTGCTACAAAAGCATTTTGCGCCCGTAGTACTTGCAAAATATTCCATTTGTACAGAAGATTTGGCAAAAGATATTGAATATTTGACCATTTTGTGGTATAATAGATATATCAAAGAGGTGAACTATGCGTATATTTATTGCATTGGAAATTCCCGAGCGCACAAAGGACAATTTGGCAAGATCAGCTGTACAGTTCAAGCAATTTGCTACTGCCGGCAACTTTGTTGCGCCACAAAACTACCACTTGACACTTCACTTTTTGGGCGAAGTTGCCGAAAGCGACCTGATGTACGTGCAACACGCAATGGACGGCATCAAGCATTTGCCTGCGCCAACACTGTCCCTGTTGCAATTTGTTACACTTCGCGGAAGTGATGCTACTGTTGCGCGCCTAAGAAACTGTCCTGCACTTGTAGAGTTGCACGACCTGCTTGGCGAAAAGCTGGAAAACAACAACTTTACTGTGGAGCACCGTGCGTATCGTCCACACATCACACTTTGCCGAAAGGCCAAGTTTACACTTCCCTTTGCCGAAGTTACCAAAAACGTGGATGTGTTCAACGCGCCATTTGTAGCAAACAAAGTTGTGTTGTACCAAAGCGTCCTCAATAAAGACGGCCCAACCTACACACCATTGTACACCATCACACTTGGCCAAAAGTAGTTGGTCGCTTTTGTTGCAAAACTGAGACTACATCTACGCTTTTGAGCAAATTGCCAACTTTTGACTACAACATCAATACAAAAAATGCAAATATCCACGCGCAGTTTTGCCGTGGATATTTTTTGTGCGATTTTAGCGGACACATATCTTTTTTTACTAAAAAAATATTTTTTTGAAAAAATTGAAATAATTTATCTAATATTTACATTGTCTTGTTGAAATAGATGCGTAAAACACTTTTGCGCAATCAAACGTATTTTAAAATCAATAACATAAACGAGGAAGGTAACAAAAAATGAAAAAACTTACATCACTACTTATCGTGCTTGTACTTGTTGTTGGCGCAGTTTTTGCTTTTGCTGCTTGCGACCAAACAGGCAAAGACGCACCTACAACTGTTATGAACATATCCTTGAACCCCGAAGTAGAGTTCGTGCTTGACGGTCACGGAAAGGTTATCGCAGTAAACGCTTTGAACGAAGATGGTAACTTGATTATCACTGCAACTGTTTTCGAAGGCAAAACTGCCGAAGAAGCTGCCGAATTGTTTGTTCAAGTATCACACGAAATGGGATTTTTGGTAAGCGGTAACGCTCAAATCAAAAACAACGACATCGAAATCTCCATCTCCGGCGAAACAAAAGACGTAGAGGCACTCTACAACGACGTTAAAGCTTCCATCCAAGAGTACTTCACGTTGGAAAACATCACAGCACAAATTGCTGCATTGGAAACAGTTACTCGCGAACAAATGGAAGCACTTGTTGCTAAAGCTCAACCATACATCGACCAAGCAAAACTCCAAGCACTTTCCCACATGGAACTTGTAGAAGAGTTGTACGCATCCCGCAAAGAAACTTGCGATATGTACTCTCAAGAGCTTAAAAATGCTTACTACAACGCCAAAGCCGCTGCAATGGACACAACAAAAATCCAAGCATTGAAGGAACAAATGGGTTCCAAGTTCAACCTCATTTTGGAAGGTTTGTTCTCCGCTTACACAACTGCTGTAACAAAGATTGAAGATGCTCGCATGCAATACCTTGTATCTCCAGAAAGCGACTACCAAGTTAAACTTGCAGAGTTCCGAGCAAAGAAGATCGAGTTTTTGCAAAAACGTCAAGAGCTTGCCGAAAAGGAAACTCTTACCGACACAGAAATTAGCGTGCTCAACAGTTTGGAAAAGGCTGTAAACTTGATTGAAGAAGCACTTGTAAGCATTGGCGAACTTGCCAACAAGACTTTGGACAGTTTGAAAGCTAGCATGACAAAGGCATACGATGCACTTGTTAGCGCAATCGAAAGCGCACAAGTAAAGATTGCCGACCACATGGACGCTATCATGCAAGCGCAACAAGAACAAGTTCCTGTTTTTGCAGCAGAGTTCGAAGCTAACTACGCATCTGCGGTTGAAAAGGCAAAGGCAGATTGGCAAGCAATGAAGCAACAACTTCAAGGTCAACCAGACGCTGAATAATTGCGATAAAACAACATCTAAAAAGCAAAGAAAGTCGAGATTTTTCTCGACTTTCTTTTTGTATTTTGCGTTAGTTTAGTGCTGTTGTTTGACAAACTTGCAAGGGATTTTACTCTACTATTGTGCACGTTTGGTATTGTGTTTTTTTTGTGACAATTTGCATAGATTTTGGGCATGATATCAACATTGGTTTTGTGCCGTTATTGGACGGATTTATTGGGTGATTTTGCACCTGTTTTTGTGGTAAAAATATGCAAAAAACGCAGTACGTGTGCTAAAAAAACGAAAAAAGAGCCCGTGTTTTGAACGGACTCTTTTGTTGTTGAAATTGTTTGACTTTTCCTTTGATATTTGTGCCATTTGGCACAAACTTTCGATGGCGCCGTTGCCTACTCGTTTGATTGAACTGCAATGTGCTTTTCGTAGGAAACATCCACAACGTAGCTAACGTTGTCTACTGCAAGCATCATGTTGGCAAGCAACTTTTTGTCGATGTTGATGCGTTCCTCAAAAATGAGCCATCTACCATCGGTTGCATCGGTGCTTGGCACCGCCAATACAATTGCCACATAGGTGCAAACCTTGATGTCGCCATCCAAGTTGTCGTAGTCCACCTTTTCACCATCAACTGTAACTTGTACAAGACCATCCTTGTGGGAAATTGTGTAAAGTTTGCCCGTAAAGGCTTTGAGGTAGCTTGTGGCGGTGTTCAAGATGGAGTTGATCTTGTCCTTGATGAGCAGGCCAACCAAAGCATTTTGCTCGATTGTTTGACTCAAATTGGATATTGCGCGCACCTCTGCTGCAGCGGCAGTTGCCTTGATACGTGCACTGCTTGCAGCAACGTACACTTCCATTTGTTGTTTGCGCAAAACCTCCAACTGACTTTGTTGGCTTTGCAAAGTTGCAATGTGGTTTTGCTTTTGATCCACTTGCGCTTGGGTAACAACGTCCGCTGGTTTGTCCTTCAAAATTGCATACAGGTTGTCGATTTTTTCCAAAAGGGAGGCTTTGGCTGTGTCGAAGTGGGAAATAACTTTGCGGATTTCCTCGTACTTGCCATCGTCGTCGATTGCGACAACCTTGTTGATATCAAAGCCCTTGATGTCCAACTCCAATTGCAAATCTTGGTACAACTCGGCATACTCCGCCTTCTTTGTGTCGTACAACCATTGAACTTTTTCCAGCTCGATGCGCTTTTGGAACAATTCCTTTTCCAAGGTTTGCTTTGCTTCCAAGAGCATTTGCTTTTCGCTTTCCACGTCGCCAAGTTCGTAGCGGAAGTTGGAAATTGCCTTTTCCAAATCGTCGCCACCTGCATGACGTTTTGCACGGTCGTTTGCTTCCACAATTTGTTGCTCGTTAACCTTGACTGTGCGAGAGATTTCCACAATGTCAGCACGAACGTCCGTCAAATAGGTTTCGATGGTTTCCATTTGACGGGATACCGACTTGTACTGCTCGTAAGCAGCGGAAAGTCGGCCACCGATGTCGCTTAGTTCGTCCTTGATTTTGTCGTTGGTGGAAATGAGCATATCTACCGATGCACGAGTGTCGTCTAGTTGCGAATGGGTTTCTTGCAGGTATGCTAGACGTGACTTGAGGGTAGCCAATTTTTCCCTTAGCGACTCGGTGTAGCGTTTTAGTTCGGCAAGCTCTGCCTCGCTACGTACGGCATCTTGTTGAACGTCAAGTAGGTACTTGGTGCCGTTGTTGGCGGTAAGTGCCTTGATGTAGTTGAATGCCACTTCGGAACTGTTTTGTGTGATAATTTCGTTGTAGCGGTTGAGAATGTTTGTCTTTTCCTTGGAAAGGGTTGCCATTTCCGCAGAATTGATTTCCATGTGGCGCTTGATTTCCTTGATGGCACCTTCCAATTGGTAGGCTCTTTCGTACAACAAATCGCGATCCATGGAAAGGGCTTGGATTTCTTGATCAAGTTGCTCGATTTCCGCATCGTGGAAGCTTGCTGTTACTGCAAACACACTGCTTGCATCGTCGGAATATACCTTTTGGCTGTTGAGGTAAACTTCGCGCTTGAACTCCTCTTGTTTGCGTAGAAGTGCCTTTTCGCGTTGACCTTCCAAATTGGACTTGGCTTGCTCAAGTTGCAAAATGCGATACTTGTAGTCCTCCAAGGCGCGCTCCAAGTTGCGGAGTTTTTCTTGCAAGGATTGGTTGATTGCTTCCAATTTGCCAAACTTTGCATCCAAAACTTGCAAAATTGTGTCCTTTGCCTTGATTGGAGTTACGGCAACGTCAATTTCCGCAACGGAACGGAAGCGTTTTACTTGGGTAACAAGGGAACTTTCGCGCTCGGCAATTTGGCTTTCCTTTACGGCGATTTCCCCTTGGAGTTTTTCAATTTGGGCGGTAACTTCGTCAATTTTGACATCTACGCGCACAGTTTCCAACAATTCGCCAACCGACTTGGTGGGCAAATCGAAAGAGTCCAAACTTTGTTTGATTTCCGCAATGTTGGCTTCGATTGTGCGAAGTTTGTTTGCGCAAACGGTCTTTTCGCCTGTTAGGCGTTGCAGTTTTTCGTTCAAAGAAAGCAATTGCTCGTTCAAAGTTTTGTTCTTTTCGTACAAAGATGCAATGTATTGCAACTCGGTATTGATAGCTTCGATACGTGCACGTCTATCTTGAATGATGATAAATTGGTTTTGTTTTTCCTCCAATTGAGCAAGCACGTTTGCTAGTTCCGTTTCCAAACTTTCGATATCCAAAGTGAGTTGGTAACGGCGTTGTTCGTTGTCCTTGCGTTGGTCGGAGATAACGTTCAAAGTGCGAATTTTTGGCAAAAATGCCAAAGCTTGGTCGCGTAGTTGAAGTTGCTCGCGCATGAGGTTGATTTCCTCTTGGCGTGCAACAAGTTTGTTGTACTTTTGTTGAGCAATTTCCAACTCGTGGGCAATGTCTTGACGGAAATTTGAAACAACAAGTTTTGCCTTTAGTTCGCCAAGCTCCGCAGTTGCAACGGCAATTTGTTGGGAGATTTCGGCAAGTTGGTTGTTGATTTTGTCGATATCCTCGGCGGAAACAGCTTGGCTACTAGCGGTGTATGCACGAACCTTGGAAATAGCCTTTTGTTGCAATGCTTTGGCTTGCTCGGTGGATTGTTCGATGGATTGTTGAACATCGGCAAGCATCTTGATTTGGTCGAAGCTGTACAAATTGCCATGGAAGTTTTCCACAGCGATGTTGTTGACGTAGTCCACACTAAGAATGTCGGTTAGTTGCTCGTTTAAAATTTGCTCGATATATGCCAAAGCCTTGGTGCGTGCGACAACTTGCCAGTGGCCGTCGATGCGCTTTTTCAAGACGGTTCTGGTTGTGCCATCCTCGTTGTGGAGTCGGGAAAGGGAAAATTCCTCTTCGCCAGCAAAAAACTCCACTTCCACATCCTTGAGATTTTCCGCTTGTTCTCTAAAGCAGAAATCCAAGTAGGAGTTGAGTTTACCACCACGTGTTGTGGTGATGGCTTTGCCTTCGGTAGCGGTACCAAAGGTAAATACCTGTTTATCTCCTTGTGGATCAATTGCAATTACTTTGCAAATTTTCATACTAACCTCGCTAATTTTGACATAACTTTTGCAAATTTGTTGTAAAGGTGGAAATTTTGTGATACAATAGCAACACAAAACTTTTTGTGAGCAAATATTTTGCATATTGACAGGTTTTGAACACCGATATAATATATAAAATATTTTGTCACATTGTATTATAACTCATCACGAAGAAATAATCAAGACTTTACTAAATAAAAGAGGTAAACAAATGGCATTTTGCACCAAAGAAAGACAACTTATTGACAGCGGTTACACATCCATTGACAACAAGTTTATACTCAACTACATGCCTGATGCACCAGACGTGCGCAGTGCTGTGTACCTTTTGGGACTAACTTTGTCCGAAAGTACCGGTGACGACAATGCCTGCAGTACCATCGCTCAAAAGTTGGGAATTAGCGAAAGTGACGTTATGTCTGCCTACCTCCACTGGGAAGAACTTGGACTTGTACACATCACAGGGGAAGTGCCTCCACGCGTAATCTACCTCAATGTGGACGCAAGCACCAGTGCTCTCAAAAAAATTAAGCCAGGCAAGTACACCAAGTTTAGCAAAGAGATGCAACACATCATCGAAGGAAGAATGCTTACAGTAAACGAGTACAACGAGTACTACATGTTTTTGGAAAGCACCACTTTCGAGCCAGATGCACTACTTGCTGTTGCAAAGTACTGTGTGGAACTGAAGGGTAACAACATCAACTACCACTACGTATTGACGGTGGCGCGCAATCAACTTGCAAAGGGCGCAACAACATTGCTTGCCGTACAAGACAATCTCAATAGTCAACAAAAGTACGACGAGGACTTGAAACTTGTGTTCAAGGCACTAAAGAGCAATCGCAACATCGACCACAACGACCGCGAACTTTACGAAAAGTGGACCAAAGAATTTGGTTTTACTTTGGATACAATTGTTGCCGTTGGCAAAAAGTGCAAAACTGGCGGTATGGCCAAGTTGGATATCAATTTGTGCGAATACTACAAAAAAGGTGCACTTTCCGTTGTGGAAATCGACAGTTACGACCAAGAAAAAACTCGTCTTTACGACCTTGCACGCGACATCAACAAATGCATTGGTGTTTACTACCAAAGCTTGGATGCCATCGTGGACGAGTACGTTGCAAACTGGGTACGTCGTGGATTTGACGACCAAACACTTGTTGCCATTGCAAAGTACTGCTTTAGAAGTGGTATCCGCACGTTGGCTGGACTTGCAAGCATTGTGGACAAGTTGTACAAAAATGGCGTAACCACACTTACCAGCTTGGAGCAATACCTGTTGCAAATGTCCGCCAAGGACGAAACTATCCTTGCAATTTTGAAAACGGCAGGGCTTGACCGCCGTGTTACCAACAACGACCGCACGCTTTACCGCACTTGGACGGAAGTTTGGGGTATGCCATTGGATGTTATCATGTTTGTTGCGGAAAAATCCGCCGGTACAACCACCCCAACTGCTTACATCAACAGAGTGCTTTCCGACTACAAGCAAAAGGGCATTGTGACACTTGCGCAAGCGCAAAGTCAAGTGGTTGCACCACAAACCCAAGCTAAATCCACACAAAAGACGGCAATCATCGGTCAACGCGACATCGAACGCCGTGAATACACCGACCAACAACTCAGCGCATTGTTTACTGCGCTAGACGACGAGGAAAACTGATGAACAAACAACAACTGTTGCAAATTGCACAACGCAACATTTTGGAAAAACGCAATAACGCCATCGACCGTTGCGACAAACTGCTTGCAAAGCTTCGCACATTGCCTGCTTGGGTAGAGTGCGAAACCAACCTTAAGCAAGCACAAGTGGACTACGTGATGAACGGCAAACAAGATGCCGACAAGCAACGCATCGAAAAGTACCGCACCATGCAAAAGCAATTGCTTGGCAAACTCAAGGTGGACGAAAGTAGACTTGTGCCACAATTTGCTTGCGCAAAATGCCAAGATACTGGCTACATCGACAACGTTATGTGCGACTGCTTGAAGCAAGAAATCCGCAAGTTGCTTGTTAAAGATGCCGACATCAAGCATCCTAACTGCACCTTTGCACAATCTACCGAAAAGGACAAACACAACAAAGCCGTGTACAAAAAGGCACAATCTCTTTGTCAAAAGGGTTGCGCCACCAACGTACTCCTTTGCGGAGCAACAGGCACAGGCAAAACATATCTCCTTTCCGCATGCGCAAACGAGTGCTTGGCAAACGACAAATCCGTTTTGTTTGCAACTGCATACGCATTGAACGAAACGTTCCTCGAGTGCCACCTTGCACCACTGCAAACCAAGCAACTTGTGATGGAAAACTTGTTGGACGTGGACGCGTTGTTTATTGACGACCTTGGAACGGAAAACATCTACCGCAACGTTACAGCGGAATACCTTTTTGTTGTAGTCAACGAGCGCATTGCACGTGGCAAGCAAACCTTTATTTCCACCAACTTGACATTGGAAGACATTCGCGCAAGATATGACGAACGAATTTTCTCTCGCTTGGTGGACAAAAACGTTACCTTTGTTCAACAACTTGTTGGCGAAGACAAACGCATCTAACAAAAATCCAATGGATGGCAAATGCCGTCCATTTTTTATTTGCAAATTTTACCGACAAACATCTCGCAAAATTGTCAATTTGCAAAAAATGCCACTAAAAATACAAAATTTGGCATAAAATATTGCAAAATTGCTCAACTTTTTGCAAAAATCTATTGAATTGCAACGCCTTTTGTGCTACAATAGGTGTCCTGCCTAAGCCACGCTTTC
>JAZRHU010000064.1:0-1230 GCA_045644945.1 Candidatus Fimimonas sp.
TTGACCTTCAATTTTGTTGTATTGGAGATATTCGCCAGGAACTTGTGAGCGAAGATATGTTGCAAATTGACCTGAGTTCAACTCGCATACAACCACTTTTTTGTATTTGCGGATAACCTCTGCAGTGTTTTTAGGAAGTGGACTGATGTAGTTGAAGTGTGCCAATGCGCATGGGCATCCGTCTTCGTTCATTGTGTTCACAGCGCTTAACAAGTGACCATATGTAGAACCCCAACCTACTACGAGTGTGTCGGCATCAACATTACCTTCGACTTTGAGTTCAGGGATTTGATTTGCTACTTGAGCTACTTTTGCAGCACGTGTTTCTACCATCTTAGCGTGGTTAGCGCCATCAGTAGAGATGTTAGCTTTGTTAGCGTCGCGTTCGAGACCGCAGTTGCGGTGTGTGAAGCCTTCCATACCAGGGAATGCAAGGTGACGAACTTTTGTTTCAGCGTCGCGACATACAGCATTGTAACCTTCTTTGTGTGCTTCAGTTGCAACGTGTGGGTGAATTTCTGGCAATTCAGCCAATTTTGGCAAGCGCCACAATGCTGAACCATTGCCAAGATATGCATCAGTGAGAAGTACAACTGGTGTGTTGTTTTCCAATGCCAAACGGCAAGCCTCAAATGCATAGTCGAAGCAGTTGTCAGATGAACTTGCTGCGATTACGATACATGGACATTCGCCATTACGGCCGTAGATAGCTTGAAGCAAGTCAGTTTGCTCTGTTTTTGTAGGAAGACCTGTTGAAGGACCACCACGCATAACGTCGATAACAACGATTGGTAACTCTGCCATTACGCCAAGACCGATAGCCTCTGATTTCAATGAAAGACCAGGACCAGATGTGCTTGTTACAGCCAAATCGCCTGCAAATGCAGCACCGAGTGTAGTACATACACCTGCGATTTCGTCTTCGCATTGTACTACTTTCACACCCATATCTTTGCGAGCTGTGAGTTCGTGCATGATGTCGGTTGCAGGAGTGATAGGGTAGCTACCGAGGAATAACTCTTTGCCTGATTTTTTAGCAGCAGCAATCAAACCAAGAGCAGTTGCTTTGTTACCTGCAATGATTGTGTAACGACCTTTTGGAAGGTTTTCTGCACGATTTACTTCGAATGTAGATATATTAAGGTGGAGGTTGTTACCGTAGTTGTATCCGTCTGTCAACACTTTAGTGTTTGCTTTCAACAAGTCTGGTTTTTTGCCGAATTTGCCACC
>JAZRHU010000065.1:0-20147 GCA_045644945.1 Candidatus Fimimonas sp.
TATCCACGTCAAGGCACAACAAAATGCACCTTGACGGCAAATTTTGCGCCACATTCGTTTTACTTTTTGCGCATTTTGGCGTATAATGATACCAAACTAACACGATACTGCTATAATCATGAACCTACACGATATTCTACTCAAAAAACACACAAGCGAAAACCTTCCGATGGAAAACTTTGTCTATCGTCAAGCGGATGCCGTACCCTTTTGCCCAGCAATGTGGCACGAGGAACTTTTTGTTGCCAAAGTGTTGGGTGGCAGTTTCACGTTGTTTGTCAATGGTGTGGAAACGGCCCTTTCCCAAGGGGATATCATTGTGTTGCCACCCTTTACTTTGTACACTTTGCAAAATCAGCAGGATGTAGTTATCGATGGCCTTTTGGTCAATTTGCGCACCCTGCAAAACAACAAAAACACCTTGACCTATCCGCAGGCATACAACATGGATTGTATTGTCAAACCACAGGACGACATGTACCCACAAATCCACCAAGCGCTTGTGCAACTCAGCCAGGACAAAGACCTTGCGCACATGTGCTTGATAGACATCCAAAACATCTTGCATTGGTTGCACCACAAAGCACCCACCAAAAACATCACAATGGACAAGCAACTGTTTGTTATCAAAAACGTCCTAAACGTGGTGCACTCACAAAAGCACCAACTTGTTGTAGGGCAACTTGCCGACGAGTGTGGCTACAGCGAGTTCTATCTCATGAAGTTGTTCAAAAAGTTTGTTGGCACATCCTGCATCGACTACTCCATTGGCTACAAGCTCACACAAATTGCTTGGCTTTTGCTTGTCACGGACGAAACTTTTTGCGACATTGCCACCGATGTGGGCTTTGCAAACATCTCCTATTGCAACCGCCAATTCAAAAAAATGTTCAACCTTACCCCCAAACAATTCCGCAAGATACACAAGAGTTGACCATCTACAACTTGCTCAATTTGCAGTAACGCAAGCGTGCCGATTGCACGTTTTACGTCACTTTTTGGCAGGGTGTTGCCTAGCAGTTTTGCAACAACACATTTCTGCAAAAAACCACCACGTATCCTCGTTTTTTGGGGAAATATCCACATTTTTTGCAGGCATTTGTGGCAAAATCAAGTGGATTTTTTCAGCAAAAACATTGCAAACTTTCCCAAACAAATTTACCCACCATTTGCAAATAAATATCACAAAGTAGTTGTTAGTTTTTCTCAATGTGTGTATAATAGTTGAGCAACTTTAGCAAATTTCTTTCCGTAGCGTAACGGGATAACGCCGTCGCCTCCTAAGCGACAGATTTGGGTTCGAGTCCCGACGGGAAGGCCAGCAGTCAAAAGGGCGCCTTTTTAGGTGTCCTTTTGTTGTTTTTTACCCAAAACCAGGGATGTTTTGGTCAATTTGCAATAGTCTTTGCTTGTTGATACTCCCAAAATACATGTTCAAGCAAGCCCAAACAAGCAAAACGGGTATAAAAAAAGTATAAATTTCCATTTGACTTTTTGTCGCAGATAATTTTGTTACTCAACACAAAAACTTTAAAGTTGGGTATTGAAATTTTGCAAACAATTTGGTATACTATAAGTAATAGTTGTTGTAAGTGCTGTTTCAACAATAAAAAATTTGGGAAGGTATCACCATGAAGCTAACTCAACTAAAGTATTTTTTGGCCGTTTGCAAGTGTGGAAGTTTTTCCGGCGCGTCCAAAGTTTTGTTTGTATCGCAACCTGCAATATCCCAAGCCATTCGCGATTTGGAAAGGGAGTACAACATCGTGTTGTTTTCTCGCAATAACAACCACTTGGAACTTACGGACGATGGCAAGTGGCTACAACAAAAGGCGGACAATCTCCTTCGTCAAGCGGAAGACCTTCGCAACGACTTGATTGCTCGTGCGGAAAATCGACTTGCGGTAAAAATTGGTGTTGCACCCATGATTGGCAACATGCTTTTGTATCCACGTATTGCCGATATGCAAAAACAACTGCCAGACATCGTGTTGGACGTAAAGGAAGCGGGCAGTTTGGATATCCGCCGTTGGTTGGATCGTGGTGCAATCGACCTTGGTTTGTGTCTTTTGGATTGCGTAGATCTTGGCAAATGCAGTTACTTCAAGCTTAACGATTTGGAACTAAAACTGTGCGTGCACAAATCCCACCCATTGGCGCATCGCGCAACAATCAGCTTTCCCGAGCTTGCCAAGCACCAAATTTGCATGCTGGGCGAGGATAGCTATCAAAACACCCTGCTCAAGCACAAATTCGAAGAGGCAGGTGTCAAACCAAACGTGTTGATGTACAGTAGTCAAATCAGCAGTTTGTTTACCTTGCTTTCCCACGGAAGTTGTTGCGGATTTATGCTCGATGGCTTTGTTGGCGACGACTACGTGCTTGTTTCCATGGAGGATCCCATCATTTTGCAAATTGGTCTTGTTTGGGATGCAAAATTGCCCGACTACTCTCACGTAAACTTGGTGCGTAGATATCTCAAACGCACACTTAGGCCCACACCCAAAAACTAAGCATGCTATAACTTTATCTTTTTGAACTCACAGCGCCAAAGGACTTGTTTGATCGTCACGTTCTTTGGCGCTTTTGTTGCTTATTGGCAAAACTTACATTCAAAAAGATATATTACGGCGCAAATTTCATTTTTATTCACTTCGGCACAAAAGTTGGCAAAACAAATGTTTGCCAGCTTTTTTGTTGCAAAAAGTGCGCTTTCCATAACTTTTTCTTTTGGAGACAAACTAATAATTTTTGTAACTTTCCGCAAAGCTATTGAAATTTGCATTTTCAATGTTTATGATGTTGTTGATAGGTATTTATTTATAAATATATATGGGCAACTTTTGCCCAAAATCAAGATGTATTCCCATTAGCAGTGGACAACTCATCACGACGAGGCACCCCCTGCAGGGGGTGTTTGTGTTTAGCAACGCAAACGATTTTTCCCTACAAAGCTTTTGGGATAATTTTGGTGTAAAACTTGCTACACAATTTTTGATGGACGAATTGGGCCATCTAGTCAAACACAAAACAAAAGTCTCATATTGGAGGTATAAACATGAAAGACAGTTTGGCACTTCAAAAACACTTCGAGTGGCGCGGTAAGGTAGAAACAAAGGTAAAAGTTCCCGTTTCCACCAAGGAGGAGTTGATGCTCTGCTACACTCCAGGGGTGGCTGATGCATGCATGGCCATCCACGAACAACCCGAACTCAGTTTTGAGCTAACCGGCAGAGCAAACACAGTTGCAGTCATCACCGATGGTACAGCAATCTTGGGCCTTGGCAACATTGGCCCCGAAGCAGGCATGCCCGTTATGGAAGGCAAGTGCGCATTGTTCAAGCACTTTGGTGGCGTTGATGCATTCCCCATTTGCTTGCGCACAACCGACCCAGATGAGATTGTAAACACCATCAAGCTTTTGGAAGGCAGTTTTGGTGGTATCAACTTGGAAGATATTTCCGCTCCACGTTGCTTTGAAATTGAAAGCAGACTCAAGCGCGAAATGGACATCCCCGTTTTCCACGATGACCAACACGGCACAGCCATTGTTGTTGGCGCAGGTGTTATCAATGCTTGCAAGGTTACCGGCAGGGATATCCACACAGTACGCGCCGTTGTAAATGGTGCAGGCGCAGCAGGTATTGCCATTGGCAAGTATCTACTTGCACTTGGCGTAAAGGACGTTGTGATGGTAGACCGTCAAGGCATCTTGGTAGAGGGCGAAGAGTACTCCAACATCGCCCACATGGAAATTGCAAAACTTACCAATCGCGAGTTTGTCAAAGGCAGTTTGGCGGACGCACTTGTTGGCAGAGATTTGTTTGTTGGCGTTTCCGTTGGCAACATTGTTAGCTCGGAAATGATTGCCCAAATGGCAAAGGACCCAATCGTGTTTGCATTGGCTAACCCCATTCCGGAAATCACCCCCGACAAGGCAAAGCTTGGTGGCGCAAAGGTGGTTGGCACAGGTAGCAGTCAGTACCCCAACCAAGTAAACAACGTTATGGTGTTCCCAGGTATGTTCCGCGGTGCGTTGGATGTGCGTGCAAGCGATGTTAACATCCAAATGATGATGGCCGCATCCTACGCCATTGCATCTGCCGTTGCCGATTGCGACTTGACGGAAGAAAACGTTTTGCCAGTGGCTGTGGACCAAAAGGTGCACGATGCCGTTGCCGAAGCCGTTAAGAAAGCTGCACGCGAAAGTGGCGTTGCCCGCAAATAGGGCGTAGCCCTTGCGTAGGGTTGGTTGAAAACAAAAACTGTATTTAAATAGAACAACCATAGTAAAAAAAAGCTTTTGCGTTGGGTTGATTGAAAACAAAAACTAAGGTTTTCGATAACACAACCATAGTAGCAAGCTTTTGCACAAGGTTGGCTCTCAAATGCAACTGCGGTTGCAAAACAAACTAGGCTTTAACTACCATAGTGAAAGGGTAGTAGCAAAATACAACAAAACAAAAAAATAATAAATTTTTACGGAGGTAAAAACTATGACAAAATCAACAAAGACATTGATCGTGATTTTGCTCGCAGCACTTTTGTGTTTGTCTCTTGTTGCTTGTGAACAACCAATTGTTTACCAAGTAACATTTGGTGGCGGTCAAGCGCAAGCAGTGGAAAAGGACGGCTCCATCAAAGCCCCCGACTACACAACAACTGACCCACTCCAAACATTCCTTGGTTGGTCAACAGCCGAAGGCAAGACATCCGCAACTGATGTTATGTTTGCAAAGGGCGCAACAATTTCCTACGAAAAACTCGGCGAATACGCGGTTGAAGACCAAGTAAAATTCTACCCAGTTATTTCCACAAAGAAATCCATCGCTCTTACAATCAAAGGCGCAACAGACAAAACTGCAACTTTGATCGAAGGTGACTCCACATCCGTTCAAGCACCCGAAGTTACAGTTGGTGCTAAACAAGAGTTCCTTGGTTGGGCAAATGCACAAAACGCAACAACAGCACAAATTGCAAAGGACGGCATCATCAACTACGAATCCGCCCAAGCACTTGCAACAAATGGCGCGTTGACACTTTACCCAGTTTACAAAACTTACGACCTTGTTGTTGGTGTTGTAAACATCAAGTTCAAACTTGAAGATGGCGAAGGGGAAATCATCCACGACGTTCACTACTACGTTGGCCTTGTAGAAGCAGACTTTGCAGCACTTCACCCAGATGTTGACGTTTTGTACCGTATCTACAATGGTAACGCAATCGAATGTGGCGCAGCTATCACAGCTGATGGCGACGTAGACGTTATCCTTGCTGGTAACAACATCGACAAATCCAACGACGAAGAAGGTGGCGCAGTTGTAATCATTTGCAAAACTCACCTTGCTGAAAAGTACAATCCTGATGGCTCCCGTCGTGGTGCATTGGTTGTTGATAGCAAACAAGCTCGCGATATGTACGCATTGGTAACTGGTAGCGAAAACAAAGATATCGCAATCACTCTTGGCGAAAACACAACAGTAGTTAACAAGGCAATTGGCAATACAGTTGATGTAAGCGGTATCACAGACCCATCTGGCAGAGTATTGCTTGGTTTCGCTCGCGAAGCAAGCGCATCCGTTCCCGAAATTGTTGGTTCCAAACTTGGCTATGCCGAAGTTGAAGCACTTGCAACCGAAGGCGCAATCACACTTTACCCAGTTTGGGGCGAATTCGACCTTATCGTTGCAATTTGGGGCCAAAACGGTAACTCCAATAACTATGTTTCCGTAGAACAAATTGCTCAAATCGAAGCAGACTTCCGCGCATTCCTTGCAGAAAAAGGCATCACCGATGCAGTTTTGCGTTTTGACCGCGTAGAAGGTAAAACAGCAGAGTATCATGCAAACATCCCAACAGATGCTTTGGTAATTTTGTCTGGTAAAAATGTCGAAACTCAAACAGGCGCAACAGGCAAGTACGAATGTGTTAATATCACAGTTAACAACACTCGCTACGCTGGTGTATTTACAGACAGAGTAACGGCAGATCAACAAGCATTTGTAGATTTGTTCATCAAGTTTGTAGCCGAAGGCACAGTAGAAGTAACAATCGGCACAACAAAAACAACCGTTAGCTCCCTCGAAGGTAACGAAGTAGATGTTTCCGCAATCGAAGTTCCAACTGGCAAAAAACTTGCTGGCTTTGCAACAACCGAAGGTGCAACCGAAGCACAAATCGTTGGTTCCGTTGTTAACTACGCAGCAGTAGCTGACCTTGCAACTGATGGTGCAATCACTCTTTACCCAGTATTCCAAGATCTCCCAGCAGTAGAGCCTGACCTTGTGTTTGACGTATTGTTCAAAAACATCACTCAAGCGGAACTTGACACATTGATTGCTGGCTTCAAAGCTTGGCTCAAAGCAAACGGCGATAACACCGAGTACAACATCGTTGTTCGTACCGACTTTGGTGGTTCTGGTGCAGACTTCCTTGCTCGTGTTAAGTCCACAGGCGACGTAGACGTTGTTCTTGGTGCAAGCAACCTTGTTAGCCAATCTGGTAACGAAATTGTTGTTCAAGATGGTGACGGTGCTTATGCTAAAGCAGTAGCTATCCCAGGTTCCTCTCGTTGTGTTGGTATGGTAGTAGGTTGTGAACACAGCGAACTTGCTCTCAAGTTTGTAAACTTCTGCCAAACAGCTCCACAAGCGTAATTAACCACAAACCCAAATGCATTTATAAATCAACTTTTGTAAATGTCTGGTAACAAAACTGTTTTTTAGTGGGAAACCCCCACTTAAATAGGGATTTTTCCCACAACAAACACACAAAACAAAAAACGTTCCCGGCCACAGGTAGCTGTGGCCTTGGGAACAAAAGGAGAAAAAACATGGACAACCAAAACCCTTGCACCATGAGTGAACAAAACCTCATGGGCAAAAAGAAGCGTTTTTGGGGATCAACAACATTTTGGCTTTGCCTTTCGTTGATTCTCGTGCTTGTTGGCTCTGTTTTTGGTCAAATGATCAACACCAACTTCTACCAAACAGACCTTATTGACTTTTCCATCCCAACAGATGATGGTCAATGGGTACGTGGTACGGTGTACAAACCAAAGACAGCAACATCATCTAGACCTGCACCTTGCGTAGTGTTCGTGCCAGGTTTCCAACGCACAAAGGAATCTCACTACGACCTTGCACTTGAGTTTGCTCGCCGTGGTATGGTGTGCTTTATCATCGACCCATACAACCAAGGTGACTCATCCGCATCCCTCAACACAAGTTCCTCTTCTGCCGAAGCTGGTGCTTATGGTGCGATTCCACTTATCAACTACCTCTACGACACAACAAACGTTAACTACATCGACCGCGACAAAATCTCTATCGTTGGTCACTCCGCTGGTGGTAACTCTGCTTTGACAGCAGCAGTACACTTCTCCAACGAGGCTGGTGGCGTTTACGAAAACTGCAAAATCAAGGCAGTTTACGTTTCCGGTTACATTCGCAACATCATCGATGTAGAGTTTGTCTACAACGAAAAGGGCGAAAAATTGTTTGTAACTCCCGAAGGCGAAGATACTACCGACAAGTTTGCTGGTCTTGTAAAACTTGGCCCTGGTGGTGTAGACTGGGATGGTTGCAAGTGCGCTAACCTTTGCGTAAACCTTGGCTTTGGCTACTGCGAGTTTGACGAAGGTGCTTGGCAAAACTGCAACTTGACAGGCGATATCTCCCGCGTGGACAGCTACGAAAGCTTGGCTCTTATGACAAGCGGCAACAACCACCTTTACCTTCGCGAAACAGGTATCGAAGTAGGCAAAATCTACGGTCAACCAACTGATGGTACAATGCGTGTTGGCTACCAAGAAAACACACTTCACGGTGTTCAACCATTCGACATTCGTTCCACAGCTCACATTTTGTACTTCTTGGATTACCTCTACGAACTTGATTCTCCAATCGATTGCAACAACCAAATCTGGGGTTGGAAACAATTCTTCCAACTTATCCTCATGATTGGTGTGTTCATGTTCATCTTCCCAATCACACAAATCTTGCTTGATATGCCTTTCTTCAAGTCCATCAAGTTCGATCGTCCAGTAAAAGCTCGTCCAACATCTAAAAAGAGCTGGATTGTGTTTGCTGTAACACTTTTGATTGGTGCAACATGCGCTTGCTTTACATTTGTTCCATTGGCAGACTTGTCCAAGATTTTGTTTGCCGATGCAGCTGCTCACAAAGTAACATGGTTCTTCCCAGAACGTATGAACAACGCAGTTATGCTTTGGGCATTTGTTAACGGTACCGTTGGTATTGGTTTGTTCTTTGGTAGCTGGGCATTGTTCGGCAGAAAGAACGGCGAAAAGATCAAGGATATGGGCCTTTGGATTGGCGTAGGTAACTTCCTCAAGACATTGCTTTGCGCAATTCTTGTTTGGGGCGCGTTCTACTCAGTTATCAGCGTAGTAACCGATGTGTTTGGCGTAGACCCACGCTACACATTTGTTGCTGTTCGTGTTCCAAACGTAAGATACCTTACATACATGTTGATGTACTTGCCACTTTTCTTTGTGTTCTACTTCTCCAACTCTTTGAGAGTAAACGTATCCGCCCACACCAACAACGATGGCAAGGGCTGGTGGAAGGTTCTTAGCTATGCATTGGCAGTACTTGCAAACACACTTGGTTTGTTTGGTATTTTTGCAATTCAATATGGCTTTATTGCTGCAACAGGTACAATGTACTGGACAACCGACTGGTTGTACACAAACATGCTTTGGATTTTGATTCCTTTGATGTTCATTTTGCCAATCTTCCAAAAGATCATCTACAAAAAGTGCAACAACATCTACCTTGGCGCATTGATCACATGCTTGATTTTCATCACAATTTCAATGTGCAACTCTGTGGCTCACGGCCCATTCTTCTTCTAGGAGGTAAAATATGAAAGTTAGAAGTATTATTTTGTACGGCATTGCAGCCGTAGTACTAACACTTGCCCTCCTATTTGTAGTAGGCGGTGCAGGCGACGTGGACTATCCACGCACCTTTACAATCAAGTTTGTAACAGGCGAAGGCGCAACACAAATTGCTCCTCAAACAGTAAAAGAGGGCTACAAGATTGAGCCCATTCAAACTCCAACTCACAGCAAAACAGCAATCTTCCGTGGCTGGTATGCCGACCAAGACTACACCCAACCTTGGGATGTAGAAACCTACCGCGTAATGAGCGACACAACTTTGTACGCAAAGTGGTCCTTCCCAACAGCAACTCCAACAGAATTTGCATTGGGCACCGATGCTTTCACAAAGTCCTTCAGTTGGATTCAAACAGGTATCAATAGCGAATCTACAATTTACGTATTTTCCATTCAAGGCGAAGAAGTTCCTAACATGGTTTGGGACGAACGCTTGGAAGACTACGTTCAACAAGGTACAAAAATCGAGTACGATCCACTTTCCATTCGTATCGTACCAGGCGATATCACAGCAAATAACAACCAAATCACATTTACTGCCGAAGAACCATTTGCTGGTGGTGTGTACAAAATTCTTATTGCAACAGATATCCTTGCTACCGATGCTGTAACATTTGACGAAGTTCGTTTCAATGGTACAGGTACAGCCGATGACCCATACCTTGTTTACTCCGAAGCGGATTTGTTGTACCTCACAACAAACTCCTTCGACAAAAACACAGTTGCCAAATTGATGAGCAACATCACAATCAACTCTGTCTATGCAGAAAAACGTGGATGCATCTACGATGGTAAGTTGGATGGTAACGGCAAAACTGTTACAATCAAAAACAACTCCGGTTTGTTCTACGAACTTGGCGAAAATGCCGAAGTTTACAACCTTTCCTTGAAGGGTTCCATCTCTGGTTCCGACCCAAGCTTGGGCGTACTTGCCAACTACAGCAGTGCATACATTCACAACGTAAAATCCTTGTCCGTATCTGTAAAGAGCACAGGCGGTAAGGTAAACGACCTCACATCCCTTGCAAAGGGTGGCGCTGGCGGTATCGTTGGTACCAACAAAGCAAAGGGTCGCATCACAGCTTGCGAAGTAGTAAACGCTCAAGACAACACAATCAATGGTAAAATTGGTGTTGGTTGCGTTGCAGGTGTTAACTACGGCAAAGTTTACAACATGACAATCGAAGGTATCGTTGGTGCATACAACGGTAACGAAATCTCTCAAACAATCAACAACACATTCTGCGGTACAGTTGTTGGCGTAAACTACGGCGAAGTTAGCCAAGTTTACTCCGAAGGTAAAGCAAACAGCAGACGTATCGATGGCGGTAAGGAAGGCGACGGTGCTAACAACATTGGTGGTATCGTTGGTTACAACGCACAAGGTGCAACAGTTTCCGAGTGCTTCTTTGCAGGTATGCGTATCGTTGGTGATACAAACGTTGGTGGTATCGTTGGTTACAACGATGGTACAGTTATCAACTGCTACACAGGTCGTCGTTTGCGTAGACCTTCCAACACAGTGGAAGAAGAACGTCAATTTATCTCCCCAGTTATGGGTAGCTACAACGTTGGTGGTATCGTTGGTCAATGTGGTCCTAACTCCAAGATTTCCAACGTATTCTCCACAGCAAACGTTTGGGCTTATGGCGAACAAGCCTACGCAATTGCGGAAAAAGCAGACAATGCAGTTTACGTAACATGGAACCAAAACCGTCGTACAGCCGACCGTTGGTTGGGCCAAAAGTACGGTGTTGTATTCTCTGATGAACTTCTTGCTCCAGTTGGTAACAACCTCAAGGCAATCGACAACAGCAACCGTAAGAACATGGTTATCAACCACCTTTTGGGTTGGGACCTTGTAGAAGTTAAAAACGAGTACACAGGCGAAATGACTCTCACACAAGTAAAGAACGAACAACTCTGCGAAGAAATTCTTGCAATCTTGGGCAACAAGTTCAAGGCGGACAACACTTGGGGTATCGTTCTTAGTTGGAACAGATAGTATATCAAAGGAGATATATTTATGAACAAACTCACAAAAACATTGACAATTTGTCTTTTGGCGGTTTTGTTTGTGGTGGCAATGCTTTTGGTAGCTTGCCAACCACCAGAACCACCCGCAAAGGACAAAGTTACAGTAACGTTTGATACAGGTGTTGAGGGCTTGACAGTTCCTGCTCAAACCATCGACAAAGGCTCCAAGGCCACAGCTCCTCAAGTGGCAAGTGGCTACAAAGTGTTTGGTTGGTACACAACAAGTGCTTGTGCAGTTGAGTTCGACTTTGACAAAGCAATTGATGCTAACGTTACAGTCTACGGCAAAATCTTGAAGGGCGAAGGCACACAAGCAAGCCCATTCGAAATTGCCAGCGCTCAAGCTTTGCACGCATTTACAAACTATGGTGCAACTCACAACTACGTTGGTAAGTTGGTAGCAGATATCAACTACTCCTCCAATGTTGGCGAAAGCTACACAGCTACAACATTCAATGGTGTTTTGGATGGCCAAGGCCACACAATCACTTTGGAGGCAAGCAACACAGGTATTTTCTACAAGCTTGGCGAACAAGGCCAAATCAAAGATCTCAAAGTTGTTGGTCACATCGAAGCTGCCGTTGGTAGCTGTGGTGTAGTTGTAAACCACAACTATGGTACAATTTCTGGCATCACAACCGAAGGTACCGAAGTTCACTGGAACACAAGTGGCACAGTAACCAACGGTTACAAGGATGGTATCTACTCCGTTTTGGGCGTTGTTGGTACTCGTTCCGATGCTCTTGCAAATGGCGATGCTGATGCCGTTGCTGGCGCTGGTGGTATCGTTGGTACAAACTACGCATCCGCAACAGTACGCGATTGCCTAAACCGCATGAACGTTCGTGCAGTTGTTGGTGGTGGCGGTATTGCAGCTGTTAACTACGGCACAATCGAACATTGCTTCAACGATGGTTGTATTGGTACAACAGGCGACACAGCATCCAACTTTAGTAGTGCTTACGACTTCAGTTACCTTGGCGGTATGGCTGGTATCAACTACGGCACAATCCACCAATGTGGTAACTTGAACAAGGTTTACGCTCAACGTTTGCCATGGCTCTACTCTGCAGAAAACACAACAGTTAACTACCGCATGAACATTGGTGGTATCGCTGGCGACAACATTGCCGTTAAGGAAGGTTCCGCTTACGTTGGCGGTATCATCACCGAGTGCTTCAGCTACGGACGTGTTCACGGCGACACACGTGTTGGCGGTATTGCTGGTCAATCCAACGGCTACATTGCAAACTGCGCAGCATACGGCTTCTTTGGTGCTAGATATCGTCTTGGCGGTATCGTTGGTTACCAAAAGGATGACGATGCAGGTATCGTAGATAGTTGTTCTGCAATGTTCCGCGTAAAATCATCTTCTAGCACTCCAGTTGTTGATGGCGAAGGCACATCTCACACTGTCGAAGCGTTGGAAGACGGCAAAGTTTCCGCTAATACAAACACAATCGTAGATTTCTACGCATTGTCCAAGTACGCAACAAACAGTGCTTACCACAACAACTGTGGTAACTTTGCTCCAATCGACCCTGCAACAGGCGACAAGGGTAGCAATACAACAACAAAGGGCGCAGAACTCTTCAATGGTATCGACACATTGACAGTTGGTGGCACAAACAACGCTTGGGTAGAAGATGCTACAGACGAAACAGCTCACACAACAGCAACTATGGTTGCATTAAATGGTAGCTACCAAATCTACTTGAATGCTTACCTTGGTTGGCAAAAAGCAACAATCACAGCAGTTGGTCTCGATGGTCAAACAAAAACATTCGAGGCTCGTCAAGGTATCAACTACACAGCTGATCCATTGTCTGCTGATGGCGACAAGTGGGAAAAAGTTAACTCCAACCGTAACATGTCTGGTTACCTTCCTAACACAGGTTTGCCAACACAAACCGCTGCCGAAGGCAAGATGGTAATCTGGACAACTGTCAAGGGCGATGCTTCTACAATTTGGGATGGCATTTGCCGTGGCAACATCACAGTTTACGCAATGGTAGTGGACGCTCCAGCTGCTTAAAAATCAACCACGTATTGACGAATTTTGGCTAGTTTGGCGCAAATTCGCTAGCAAAAAAAGCATTGTCATCAATGCAAATTCGTAAAGTTATTTACGACGTATTTTCTACAAAAATGGTGTGGGGATCACAAGTCCCCACACCGCAAAAAAATCTCTAATATTCTAACAAGGAGTATTTATGACTAAGACATTTAATATTGCCGTAATCCCCGGCGACGGTATTGGTACCGAAGTTGTGGCAGAAGGCGTAAAAATACTCAAACAAATCGAAAAACTCGACAGCAGTATCAAATTTGATTTCACTCACTTCCCTTGGGGTTGCGAGTACTACCTCGAAACAGGCAAAATGATGGACGAAGATGGCCTCGACCGCTTGAAGGGCTTTGATGCCATCTACCTTGGTGCAGTTGGCTATCCAACAGTTCCCGACCACTTGTCCTTGCGCGAGTTGCTCCTCAAAATCCGCGTTGGTTTCGACCAATACGTAAACCTTCGCCCAGTAAAACTTCTAAATGGTGCACCCTGTCCTTTGAAGGACAAAGGCCCCAAGGATATCGACTTTGTTGTTATCCGCGAAAACTCCGAAGGTGAGTACGCTGGTCTTGGCGAATGGTTCAACGAAGGCACTCCCGACGAGTACGTTCATCAAATTGGCAAGTTCACTCGCAAGGGTACCGAACGTGTAATTCGCTACGCATTCGAGCTTGCTCGTGCCGAAGGTCGCAAACGCGTAACAAGCGTTACCAAGGGCAATGCATTGAACTACTCCATGGTATTTTGGGACAAAATCTTTGCGGAAGTTTCCAAAGACTACCCCGATATCCAAGCTAACCAACTCATGGTGGATGCAGCAAGCATGAACTTTGTTTTGCACCCCGAACGTTTTGACGTAGTTGTAACAAGTAACTTGTTTGGCGACATTTTGACAGACCTTGGCGCATCCATCTCCGGTGGTATGGGTATGTGCGCAGGCGACAACCTCAACCCCGAAGGCACCTATCCAAGCATGTTCGAGTCCATTCACGGCTCCGCTCCCGACATTGCAGGCAAAGGCATTGCTAACCCCATTGCGGAAATTTGGTCTGCAGCAAACATGCTCAAACACCTTGGCCTAAAAGAGTGGCACGACAAGATTTTGCAAGCAATCGAAAAACTTTTGGTAGACAATCAAACACTCACACCAGACCTTGGTGGCAGTGCAACAACAAGCCAAGTGGGCGATGCCCTTTGCCAAATTTTGGCAACTTTGTAAGATACCAAAACTTGCAAAAATCAACCACGTATCAGCAATTTTTTAACAATTTAACAAACATTCGACTGTTTTGGCGGTAGTTTTGAAATGCTAAAACTCCGTCAAACAGTCACACAGGTGATACCATGTCACGAACAAAAATTTTCAAAATTTCCATCCTTTTGATGGTGTTTGTGCTGTGCTTTGCTCTTGTAGGATGCGACCAAAATCCCCCCGATGTTGGTGGCGATGATATTCCCACAACCAAAAAGGTGGATGGCTCCGCTCTTGTAAGTGCCGACAACCCCCTTGTCAAGTGGGAGGGCCGTCACGAGTTTGTTACCTACAAGGACTACCCTATGGTAATGGCGTACAACACAGCAACGGGCTTTACGGTGGACTTCTATGGCACCGAGCTCAAAGCAACGTTTTTCCATCAAAATTCCGAAAACACCGGTGGCAACATCTACTACCAAGTGGCCGTTGATGACGAAGTGCTTCCAACCACCAACAAGGAACGCGTAATTTGCCTTCCAAACGACAAAATGATGGTTACAGTAACACTTGTCAAAGGTTTGCCCCTTGGCAAGCACAAGCTCACCTGCCTAAAGATGAGCGAACCTGCCGATGCCTTGACAGGCATTGTGGATATCTCAACGGACGGTGGCATCTACAAGCGCGATATCGAGCAAGACAACAAAAACCTCAAGTTTATGTTTGTTTGCGCAAGTGGTGGCTCTGGCTACGGTTCTCTTGTTTGCGTCCCCAAGGACACAGTAAAGCGTTCCACAGCCAACAGTAGCAGTTTGCACGCATTTACCTATCTCACAGCTCGTCAATTTGGTGCGGACGTTCAATACGTGGCACAAGCTGGTTGGGGAGTGCATTTCCCCACAAACAAGTCTATCTTGCAGGTGTTTGACCACGTTGGCATTTTGGGATACCACTCAACAAGCAGTTACAAAAACTCCGTATCAGGCGCTAAAACAACAGGCAAGTGGGATCACTCTAAGTATGTGCCCGATGTAATCATTTTGCACATTGGTGGCAACGACACCAAACAAGGTAGTTTCAAGCAAGACGACTACCAAGAGTCGGTAGTGGAACTGGTTACCAAACTGCACGAATTGTACCCCAATGCAAAAATGCTTTGGACACACACAAACAGCAAGGCGGGCAAACTCGCATTGCAAGCGCTAACAAGTGCAGGCATCATTGCCAAGGGCTACATCAAATCGGCCATAATTCCTCAAGTTGCCGATGATGGCACCTATGGTGCAAACGATCATCACAGCTTCAAATCTCACATCACAGCATCTGACGCTTTGGTAAAGTATTTGGAAACCTTTGGCTTTGCCCCAATTCGTCCAAATGTTGTGTTTGATGACTACAAAGATTTTATCACAATGTAGTTTTGTGGCAAAATTTGATGTAAAATAGTGATGGTTTTCGTAATGCAAACTTTGCAAAATTGCACAAAATCGAGGATATTCCTTGAGTAAACATGTGCAAAAACGCTTCAAAAAGTTTAGTGTTCCTTGCAAATACATCGCGAAAATCGTAGTATTTCCAACAAAAAACAACAAAAAACGCATCCAAAATGGATGCGTTTTTTGTTTGTAAAATTTTCAAAAATCCAACACGTGTTGCCGTTTTTTGCACACAAATGGTGCTTTTTGCATAGTCTAAATAACGGCAATTTTCTTGAACAACGCTTTGTGTGGGCCACGGTAGTCGTCGTGGGTTACAACTTTGTCCGACAATCTCAATGTGGCAAGCGCTTCGCTCAACTTTCCGTTGATGGAAATGCCTGTCAAAGCCACCTTGTTTGTTCCGTCAAAGTAGTAGGCCAAGCGTACTTCGCCACCGATGTAGTCGTTGTAGATATCCACTTGCAAACCACTCATGGAAACGCACTCAAAGTAGGGCTCTTTGTCGAGGTCGCTTTCGGTAACGCTACCAGCGCCAACTTCCATGCAAGGAAGCACACCTGTGATAATCTTTTCGCCAAGGTATTGGCCAAAACGATTGCTTCCGTGGTAGCTTGTTGCCACGCCATCTTGGATAACTACTGTGTCTTGCAAAGTTACGCCATCTCCATCAAACAAGCTGTTGCGATGGCTTCCCTCAATTTTACCGCGCAGTGTAACTGTCAACTTGTCGCAATCGCCATCTTGCAAATTGTCGCCCTTTTTGTAGGCATTGGAGTGAGCGTAAACGGAGCCGTAACCAAGTTCCCCTGTGATTTCCCACAACAAGGATGCAATTTCGGGCGCGTTCAAAACAACTGTGCAGTTGGGGTTGATTGCTGGTTTTGTTGCGGAAAAACGATCGCGTACCTCTTGCATTTTGCCTGCAATTTCCGCTACAACACATTCGTAGTTAAATGTGGAAAAGTTGTAGCATTCGTACAATTCTACCGATTCGCCATCTGTCCAAGTTGGGATGGCCTCCACCATGCAGTTGTACTTTTGCTCGCATTTATCCAAGCCATTGCCGTTTACAACGTGTACGCGCACTTTGTTGACAAAAATTTCCAATGCATTCAAACTGCCGTTGGGGTTGTCGTTTGCGTCAAAGCAGGCACGAGCAATTTCCTTGGCAAGCTCTTTTGGTTCAACTTCGCCAATGTTGGAGTAGATTTCCTCCGCAAGACTTTCGCCAGCGGGCAGTTCGTATGGTTGATTGTTTACCAGTTGTGCTTTTTCCACAGCCAAGGCAATTTTTGCGCGCAGTTCCGCTTCCGTTGTGGATGCGTACACGCTAAACACGCTATCGCCCATTTTGCCATCGTGCAACACGTACACTGTAACAGATGTATCGGTAGTGTTGGTAGCACGAACAGTTTCCAACTCCTTGTGAACAAAAAATGTTTCGTAGGAGGTTGTTTGAACTTGGCTGATTTTGTAGTTGCAAACTTCAGGAAATTCCTTCAAAATTTCAATGATGTGTTTCATTATGCCAATTTTACCTTCACTTTAAGTGCAGGCCCTCCGTCAGATACTCTAACCCACTCTTTGTAACCCTTGCCACAACTACCGGAACCAATCACTTTAAATTGGTCGCTAACCATGGAAATGGACTTGAGCAAATCAGGAACGTAGCCACTCATCACAACAGGTGCTACGTAGTTGTCTGTAAGCTTGCCGTCAACAATCTCAATGCCGTATTGCGCTGTGCATTGAATTTGCCAGTTTTTGGGGTCTTCCATGCCGTTGTCTGTTTCAAACAACATGTAGCCGTGCTTGATGGATGCAATCATGTCCTCAAGCTTGTCGGTGCCCGCCTCAAAAAATGTGTTTGTCATGCGGGAGTACGCTTTGCGCTTGTAGCTTTGACGGCGTCCGTTGCCGGTAGGGCTCACGCCAAGTTCGCTTGCGGATGTAAGATCGCTGATGCCGTTTACCAAAATGCCATCTTTGATAATTTGTGTGTCTTGTGCAAGTACGCCATCGTCATCAAAAAAGTAGCTCGCGGTGGAAAATGCTGCCGCTGCGCCATCGTGCATGTTGCAGATGGGGCTGGCAACGTACTTGCCAACGTACTGTTTTGCAAGTGCACGGTCTTTTACAAATTGGTCCATTTCCACACCATGGCCAAATGCTTCGTGGGCAATCAAGCCTGTGATGGATGGATCGGTAATGCAGTCGTACACCCCTGGAACAATGGGCTTTGCGTGGGAAAGACGATTTGCCTTGTGAACAAGCTTGTCAAGCAAATTTGGTAGCTCGCCAAGTGCCTCGCTCATCAAGTTAGAGTAGCTTCCTTCGCGCGCCATAACCATCTTTTCGCCATTGCGGTACACAACCATTGCTGTGGCGTTTACCCAACTGTAAAATTGGTCAAGTTCCTTGTTTTTGGAAATAAACAATTTGGAAACGGTAAAGTAGTTAAGTCCACAAATGGCATTTACAATGTTTTCGTCTTTGGCAAGCAGTTGGTCTTTGATATCCTCGCAAAAAGCAATAAGTTGCTTTGGGGAGTAGTTTTCGAAGTCGCAAGGGCGTTCAAAAGATTGTACAAGTGGCTCGTCAGCAATGGTATTTGCTTCAATTTGACTGTCGCAAAGCTCATCAGAAATTGCCACGCTGTCCACAATTTTTTGCGCAAGAGTAGCTTTGTCACCGGAAATATCATCGGTGGAGTACTCGTAAAAACCACGACCGTTGTTGAGTTTTACAACAAATCCGCACTCGCTTGCTGAGCCTTCGCTCATGGATGAAGTGCGTCTGTTTGCGTTAACAAGTGATGCTTTTACATCCGTTGCCAACACACTTACGTAGGAAAAACTCTTGGAAAGCTCTTTGATGAGTTCCTTGATTTCTCCTCTTTTGGAATTGAGATAACTGGAAAAAGACATATTTACCTCCTTTGATAAAAGATGTTACCATTTTAGCACTTTAATGCAACAAATGCAAGTGCTTTTGCAAAATTGCCCACACGTGTTGTGTTTGCAAATGCGTTGCAATTTTTTTTGCAACTACGTGGTCGATTTTCTCATTGTAGTGCAAAAGTGCCCTTTCCGCCTGTGTAGTGTGGCGATTTGCACCTCCCAAAAACGCTATCAAAATGCTATAATGCCGAGATTGACCGCAGTATTTTTCGGGGATATGTGTGCATTTTTGCAAAAAATCAGTTTTTAGCAACGGCGCAAACAAATGCATTGGGGTTTTTTGACGACGTGGGGCAAAAAAATTTGACGAATTTTGTCCTTTTGAGGCCATTTAATAATGTTTTTTCCAAAAATTATATATTTATTATAAAAAAAGTAAGTTATTTTTCCAAAAAGCATTGATAAATATATTTTTTTGTGTTATAGTATTTTCCGTGACACTATTTTTTTAGAGCACATGTCATAAATATTTATATTTATGGCGCAAAATAACCGAAAAAACTTCAAGAACAAGGAGTTTCATCATGAGTAAACAAAGAAAAACAGCCCTAATCATCCTTGCCTGTGTATTCCTGCTATCCACAACTGGCGCAGTATACAGCAAGCTGGCTCCACACAACCACGAGTTTGGTGCGTGGAATGTAATCACACAACCAACTTGTACCGTAGATGGTTCACAAGAGCGTGTTTGTGCTTGTGGCGAAAAGGAAACCGAAGCAATTCCTGCAACAGGCCACAAGTATGTAGCAACACCAACAAGCGCTACTTGTACCGTAGGCGGATTTACAACCTATGTCTGCGAATGTGGTCATAGTTACGTTGGCGACTATGTAACTGCCCCAGGTCACAACATTGTTACCATCGAAGGCGAAAAGGCAACTTGCACAACTGACGGTAAGACGGAAGGCAAGTACTGTTCTGTATGCAACGAGGTTATCCTTGCTCAAACAGTAATCCCTGCAACTGGCCACGCATTCGATAACGATTCCGACAAGGAATGTAACAACGGCTGTGGTCTTGTTCGTGCAGCAACAATCAACGGCAAGCACTACACCTTGGCAGAAGCTGAAGCAGCTTTGCGCGCACTTCAACCTGGTGACGTTGTTGTTATTGTGGAAAGTGCTACAATCAACGTACAACATCAATTTGTTGCGGCAGACTACACACTTGCAGCAGGCGCAACACTTACAGTCGAAGCAGATATCCTTGCTCCAGTTGGAACTAAGTTGACAGTTGGCGAAGGCGCAACAATCAAGGTTACAAATGGTGCACACATCGACTTGTCCAACCTTGCACAAGCCGACTTCGATCCAAGCACACAAGCTCATCTCGAAATTGCAAGTGGTGCAAAGGTAACAATGCCTGCATTTACATCCGCACTTTGGGAAGATGCATACTTGAGAGTAATCATGGAACAAATGGTTGCTGGT
Source organism: Candidatus Fimimonas sp. (assembly GCA_045644945.1). Lineage (GTDB taxonomy): Bacteria > Bacillota > Clostridia > Christensenellales > CAG-314 > Fimimonas. Next base: position 20,050 of record JAZRHU010000065.1, read on the forward strand.
AGCGAAATTGGTGCAAAACTTGTTCTTGGTACAAAAGTTTGGACAAAGACAGCATCCGGCTGGCAACATCACGACCATGCTCCATCAGACATCGTTGT
>JAZRHU010000066.1:0-14440 GCA_045644945.1 Candidatus Fimimonas sp.
TTAATTTAATATTATTATATTGCTTGTAACATCTTGAAAAAAATTGCGCAATGTGGTAAGATAGAAAAATGAAGTTGATACACACAGCGGATATCCATTTGGACTCCCCTCTTACACAAGCTAATAACAGGCAAAAACGCCGTTTGGAGTTGCTCGGAGCACTATCCAACCTTAGCGAATACGCCAACAACAACGATGTTTCCGCAATTATTGTTGCGGGAGACCTTTTTGATGACCAATTTGCCACAAACAACACAATCCAAGGTGTGGCGGACATTGTTGCAAACAGCAATGCCACTTGGTTTGTTTTGAAGGGCAATCACGGAATTGGCACCAACGACCCCTACCAAAAGTTGCAACAAATTTGCCCACAAATCAAATTTTTTGGACAAAATTGGCAAACCTATACATTGGGGGATGTTAATATTTGCGGACGTGAATTGGGCACAAACGACGTGGAAATGTGGCAACAATTGCAACTGCCACAAAGTGGTTACAACATCCTTGTTTTGCATGGCGACGTTGATGACGAAAGCTACGGACTCATCGACAAGCACGCCATTGCAACTAGCTCTGCACACTACGTTGCGTTGGGACACCGTCACGCATTTGCTGAGCACAAGTTTGGCAAGGTTGTTGGCGCATACAGCGGTGTGTTGGAGCCACGTGGCTTTGACGAAAGCACTCAAACGGGATTTGTGTTGATCGACACGGACAAAAAATCCCTTAGCTTTGTGCCACAAGCAATACGTACGGTGCAAACTGTAACGGTGGACGTTAGCAACATCCAAAGTGACATTGCATTGCAAAATACGCTTTTGAACGCAACAAGTCAAGTGATGGCACACAACTATCTAAACCTTGTTCTTGTGGGAAATACCTCGCCAGAACTGAACATAAACAACGCAACACAAGCACTAAAGGGTAGATTTTTTGCCCTACGCATTGATGACCGCACTCAAACGGCCTACAATCTTGACCAACTTGCCAAGGAAGTTTCCCTCCGTGGAGAGTTTGTGCGAAAGGTGCTCGAGTTGCCACAAGATGAGCAGGCGGAAGTTTTGAAACTTGGCCTTGCACTACTTAGCGGAGGTGACTTGCTATGAAGTTAGTTAGCGTTAGCATCACCGCATTTGGAAAACTAAAAAACGTTGCATTTAACTTTGCCGATGGCACAAACATTTTGCAACAAGCAAACGGCTTTGGCAAAAGCACCTTGTGCGCATTTGTTCGTGCAATGTTGTACGGCCTAAGTTACGGCTACAAAATTGTGGACGGCGTACGTACAAACGACGTTACCAAGTACATGCCTTGGGATGCGACTGGACGTTTTGGCGGAAGTATGGAAATTGCCCACAATGGCAAAAACTACCGCATCGAGAGATTTTTTGGCGCAACGGCCAAAAGCGAAAGTTGCGTGGTGGTTGACCTTGCAACAGGCAAGCAATTGAACATCGCAAACCCCGGCGAACACTTTTTGGGATTGACGGTGGATAGTTTTGATAGATGCACCTATCTCCCACAAGAATACGTGGCAATTGTGCCCAACGAAAACTTTGATGCCAAACTTGCAAACCTTGTTGAGGACTCGGCATTGGACTACGACAAATTGCAAGAAAAACTGCGCGCCTACAAAAAGACTTTGAAGCACGAGCGCGGTATCGGCGGGGAAATTCCCACTTTGGAAAATGAAATTTACCAGCTAAATCGCAAGCTGGCAACTGCGCAAAACGACATTGCCGAGCGCAAGCGTATGAGCGAGCAACTGGCACAAACCGAGCAAACACTTGAACAACTTGCCAAGGAAGAAGTAGCCTTGCAAGCCAAGGTGGAAAGCTTGCAACAAGCACTTTACCAAGCGCAACCAAGCCCTGCGGACGTGGAACTTGCAAAGAAAATTGATGACGTAGAAGTCAAAATTGCATCGGTACCACAAAGTATCGTGCAAGACTACGCCCAAGTTGAACAGTTGCAAGGCCAGCTTAAACTACTGGAAAAGAACAACACAACAAACACTCAACACAAAAAATTGTTTGCCATTGGCACTATTGTTGCAGTCGTTTTGGCGGTGGCACTTGCAGTAATTAAGCAATACATCCCTGCCGGAATTGTAGGTGCGGTTGCAGTTGCATGCGGTGTGCTACTTGCTTCCAAGTGCAACAAAAAGTTCAACGCACAAATTGAAGAAATTAGCAACACCATTCAACAAATTGTTGCAAAGTACACTAGCCCCAACGGGAAATCCTTGGAGGAAATGTGCAACGAACTTTGGAAATGCCACAACGACTACCAAACAAACTTGGCGGTACGCAAGGCACTTGGCGACAAGCCTGTCATAAAGAACGATCAAAGGGCAATTTCCGCAGAGCTAACCCAAGCAAAAATGCGTTTGCAAGCTTTGCTTGAGCGTAAACAAAACTTAACACGTAGTGCACATCAACTGCAATTTGCCCTTGGTCAACCAATGGTATCCTTGGTGGATATTGCTGACGAACTCAGCGAAAAACAACAACTTTTGGCAAAAGCAAATCGCAAGTTCCAAGTGGCAACAACCACGTCCCAACTGCTTGCTGATGCGAAGCTAAGTTTGTCCTCGGCATACGTCCCCGAGTTGTGCGCTAAGACTCAAAAACTACTAAACGCAGTGACCAATGGCAACTACAAGGTTGTTACCGACCGAACATTTGCCATTTCCTTGCAAGAAAATGGTCAAACAAAACCACTTTCCGCATTTTCCCGCGGAATCAAGGAAATAGCCTTGTTGTGCTTTAGGGTGGCATTGGCGGAACTGATTTACGGCAAGGACATTCCACTGCTGATTGTGGACGACGCTTTTGTAAACTTTGACGAACAAAACTTTGAAAGAGCAACTGCTCTACTGAAACAACTATCTCAAACAACACAGGTAATTTACTTTACTTGTCACGACCGAACAGGAAATTTGTAGGAGGATTTTTTACCATGACTTACGAAAAATTTGCCACACAAATCAGACGCGAAACATTGCGTTGTGTTAACTCGCAAGGCAGTGGCCACATTGGCGGAAGCTTGTCCATTGCTGACGTTTTGGCTGTTTTGTACACATCCCACATGAAGGTGGATCCACAAAACCCCAAGATGCCAAGTCGCGATCAACTTGTTTTGAGCAAAGGCCACGCTGGCCCAGCGCTCTACGCAACACTTGCTTTGAAGGGGTTCTTCCCAATGGATTGGTTGGACACCTTGAACAAGCTTGGAACAAAATTGCCTAGCCACGTAAACTTGAACCTTACCCCCGGTGTGGACATGACAGCGGGATCCCTTGGCCAAGGACTTTCCTGCGCGTGCGGTCTTGCACTTGCACAAAAGGCGCAAGGGTTTGACAACTACGTGTACGTTATCACAGGCGATGGCGAACTGCAAGAAGGTCAAAATTGGGAAGGTGCAATGTTTGCATCTGCAAAAAAACTAGACCACGTGATTGTTTTTGTAGATAACAACAAGATGCAAATTGATGGCTACACCAACAACGTTATGCCAGTTGAGGACATCGCAAAGAAGTTCGAGTCCTTTGGTTTTGTTACCACTTGCATCGATGGTCACGACCACGAAGCTATCAACAATGCCATCAACTTTGCCAAGCAAGACACAACACCTGCACCACATTGCATTGTTTTGAACACAATCAAGGGCAAGGGTGTATCCTTCTACGAAAGCATGGGCCCATCCAACCACAGCACAACTGTTACCGACGAGCAACTTGCTCGAGCACTTGAGGAACTACAATAGGGAGGCAAAACAATGGAACTTCGTAAAATGTACGTTGCGGAACTTTCCCGCTTGATGAAACAAAACGACAAAATTTTTATCCTTGATGCTGACCTTTCCGCTGCGGGCGGAACAAAGCCATTGTATCAGGAGTTTCCCGATCGTTGTGTGGAATGTGGTGTTGCCGAAGCCAACATGACTTGCATTGCAGCGGGACTATCCGCATCGGGATTTGTGCCATTTGTACACAGCTTTGCACCATTCATTTCCCGCAGAGTGTTCGACCAAATTGCTGTATCTATTAGCTACTCCGAGCAAAATGTAAAAATTGTTGCATTTGACCCCGGTGTTACCACCACCTACAATGGCGGTACACACATGTGCTTTGAAGACATCGCCATGATGCGTGCTCTTTCCAACATCGCGGTGTTGGACATTGTTGACGGCGTGCAACTTGTAAAAGCATTGCCTTACATTGTGGAACACAAAGGCACAATGTACATTCGCTTTGTTCGCAAGCAAAATGATACTTTGTTTGATGATAACTACCAATTCCAATTTGGCAAGGCAGACAAACTTTGTGACGGCACGGACATCACAATTGTTGCTTGTGGCACAAGTTTGTTTGATGCCAAAAAAGCTACCGAAATGCTTGCCGAAAAGGGTATTAGCGTAGACCTACTTGGTATCCACACAGTAAAACCACTTGACGAAGATGCCATAATCGCATCCGCCCAAAAAACTGGCAAGGTGTTGACAGTGGAAAACCACAGTATCCATGGCGGACTTTACTCCGCGGTGTGCGAAACATTAGCCCGCAAGCATCCAACACTTTGTGACGGCATTGGCGTGTACGACAAGGTTAGCCAAGTGGGCAATCTTGCCGAGCTAAAAGCCGACTACCACATGTCTGCTGAGGACATTGTAGCAAAGGCACTTGCAATGCTTGACAAATAGAAACTAATCAACAAAATTTTGGACATTGTTGCCCATTTGATGATGGGCAATATGTTTTTTGAAAAACTTTAGAGATGAAAAAAATTGGTGTATTTACAGATGTGCATGGTAATTTGCCTGCGCTAAAATTGATGCTGGACTACTTCGAGAACGAAGGTGTGGAGGAAATACTGTACCTTGGGGACATTGTGTGCATTGGCCCACGCTCCAAGGAGTGTTTTGACCTGATTACCCAAACGCCCAACCTAACTTGCGTTTTGGGCAATCACGACCGAGATTTTGTGTTGAACAATCCTTACGTGCGCCCGTACTCTCACGTGCCAACGGAGCACAAAATGCAGGTGTTTTCCACCTTGACGGAAGACGACCGTCAAATTGCCAAAAAATTCCCTTTGTACGTAACTCGAAGCCTTGCTGGGCAAAAACTGCTGTTTTGCCACTACCCATTTGAGTGGGACACAATAAATACCTACTTTGATGACTTTCCATTTAAGTTTATCGAAAACGTGCAAACGCCGGAAAACTTTGACAAGTTGATGGCAGAGTACACCAACTTTGATGCAATATTTTTTGGACACAAACACGAGTATGCCGATGTTGTTGGCAATCGCACCTACGTTAACGTGGGTAGCGTTGGTTGCCACCCCAACCCTTGGGCGCAAGGCGTGGTGATTGAATATGACGACAACAATTGGAGCTACCGACGTGTGAACATACCCTACAACCCCGAAGTTGTACATCAAGACATGGTAGCAAACGTGCCCAACGGACAAGAACTTTACAACTTTTACTTTTTGAGGATAAAGCCATGAAAATAGGATTTAACAATGCTAAATATTTGGAACTTCAACGCGAAAAAATCATGGAACGCGTAAACGACTTTGGCGGAAAACTGTACATAGAGTTTGGTGGAAAACTATTTGACGACTACCACGCTGCACGCGTTTTGCCAGGGTTTGAGCCAGATGCCAAAGTAAAAATGCTCACCAGTATGAAAGATGACGTGGAAATTGTAATTGTTATTTCCGCTGTGGACATTGCGCACAACAAATTGCGTCAAGATATCGGCATCACCTACGAGCAAGACGTACTCCGTGGCTATGACGAACTTACACGCAAAGGTTTGTACGTGGGTAGCGTTGTGTTCTCGCAATTTGACGAGTCCAACGTGGCGGCAGTAAACTTCCAACGCAAGCTTGAAGCAAACGGCATCAAAGTGTACCGCACCTACAACATCGAGGGCTATCCAACAAAGGTATCTCACATTGTTTCCCCCGAGGGATTTGGCAAAAACGACTACATCAAAACAACACGTAACGTTGTTGTTGTAACTGCGCCCGGCCCCGGTAGCGGAAAGATGGCAACATGTTTGTCGCAAATCTACCACGATGCACAACATGGCATCAAATCCGGTTACGCCAAGTACGAAACATTCCCCGTGTGGAACTTGCCATTGACTCATCCAGTAAACATTGCTTACGAATCGGCCACTGCCGACCTAGACGACATCAACATGATCGACCCATGGCATCTCAACGCCTACGGCGAGTATGCTGTCAACTACAACCGCGACGTGGACGTGTTCCCCGTTTTGAATGCTATCTTTACAAGAGTTTTGGGTACAAGCCCCTACAAATCTCCAACGGATATGGGCGTAAACATGGTTGGTTACTGCATCAGCGATGACGAAGTTTGTTGCGAAGCGGCCAAGCAAGAGGTTATCCGCCGTTACATGAACGCGCGTGTTGAGTGCCGAAAGGGTAACTGCTCGGAACAACTTGTAGAAAAACTCAAGTTGATGATGACCAAGCTGGACTTGAAAGCAAAAAATCGCCCTGTTATCGAAAAGGCGCGCGCTCACGGCGAAGGCAAAGATGGCCCTGTGGCTTGCATCGAACTTGCTGACGGCACCTATATCTTTGGTAAAACATCACCACTTATGAGTTGTGGCTCGGCGGTAATTTTGAATGCATTGAAGTATCTTGCAAATTTGCCAGACGTACCACTTATTGCAGGTAGCGCATTGGAACCAATACAAAAACTCAAGCGAGATAGCTTTGGCGAAAGATCGGCCGAACTGCACATCGAAGAAGCGCTGATTGCACTTTCCGCATCTACCTACCTCAATCCAATGGCAAATTTGGCCTTGGATCAAATTGCAAAACTACGTGGTTGCCAATTGCACACCACCGCAATTCCACCACAAGCGGACACAAAAATCTACCGCAAACTTGGTATCAGCGCAACTAGCGACCCAATTTACGCCACAAACCAAGTGTATTTTGACTAAACTTTTGCTTGCAATTTGCAAAAACACGTTGTCCGCAACATAGCATTGGATAACACATCACAATGCTTGTTGCGACAAAATGGAGAAATTTTTACCTATGAGTAAGACCGCATTTATACTGATTTGCATTGCGTTGGTACTGTTTATGCTTTTTGTACCAAACTACATTGCGCCCGACACTCCTGGCGAAGCTGGCAAGTGGGAGTTTTCCAATATAGAACTGCGAGCATTTATGTTTGCGACCATCATTTTGCCGGTGTTTTTTATCATTATCTATTCCGACAATCTCGACTTTAACGTTGCCCCTCCATACATACCCTTTATCGAAAGAAAAAATTTGTGGGGTACGTTGGCCTTTCTTGCGCTGTGTGTATCTAGCGGTTTGTTCCAAATTATGGGGGATGGCTCCCTGCAAAAGTTCCCCTTGGAAAACAACTTGTTGCTGTTTTCCATTGTGGCGGCAATATTGCTTGCACTGCGCTCGGCCCTTTTGGATGGTGTTTGGGGAATTTATTTGAATCGCAACTTTACAGATCGTTGCATAAAATTTTTCCGCACTGTCATCATTTTGCTATTTGTTGTGGCTGTGGCATTGGCATTTGTCCTTCCGTTGTTGGGCACATCCCTTCCATCGACAGCACAAATCAACGAAACGTTTGCAGATATCAAATTTGTTGTTAACGAAGAGTTTACAGCAACGTTTACCATTTTGTTGATGGCTGGCGCCCTTGCGCTTGTTGTGGCAGTTTTTGTCATCAACCAAATTGCCGGAATTTTTGGCGGTTTTGCCGCAGCTGTTGGCGACGTTGCACGCGGAGATTTTGGCGGTACTACACCAAAGCGCTCGAAAAAGGTAAATTGCCACAATTGCAGACATTTCCACATTGACAACAACGGCAAAAACTCTTGCTATGTGTGTGGCAGATTAGGTTCCACCAACCAAAGTTGCCCCTACTACGACGAAAGATAAATCAACCCCCCAAACAGCTTTGCCTGCAAGGGGTTTTGATGGTAAATATTTAGAATATTTCACTCAAAGAAAAACAATCAGATTCCAAAGTGGAGTCTGATTTTTCTTTGCCAGAAAAGGCAAACTTTTGCAAAAAGAGCAAATTGTTTGCATAAAAGGGCCATCGTGATTGAGAGCAAAAAGTAAACAAAACAAATTTTGCAAATAACTGCACTATTTTTCACTCAAATTGCAAAACATCTTGATTTTTTTGGTGGAAATTGCTATAATAAGGTATCAAAATAACAAAAGGAGGGTAACGATGGCTATCGCATACGGTTTGATATTTGCACTTTCGCTTGTTATGCCACCATTGTACTTTGCGTGCATACGCAAAAAGCAAAATGAGCCATGGTTGCTTGTTCTGTTTGTTTGCGTTTGTGTTGTAACGCTTGGATACTTTTTGGTGTCAGTTTCCCAAACGGTAGAGTTTGCATTGTGGGCAAACAAAATAACCTACCTTGGTCAAGTGGTTGTGCCCATGTGTATGTTTATGATAATCTCCAAGCTTTGCGGATACACCTACAAGAAATGGGTGTTGGGTGTGCTTGTAGGCTTGGCGGTAGTTATGTACGCTATCATATTTACAACAGGTTGGCTAGATTGGTACTACACAAGTGCAAAGCTGGAGTTTGAAAATGGTTCGGCATACCTTGTAAAGGAATACGGCGTTTTGCACCCAACAAACCTTGTTTACGTTTTGCTCTACTTTGTGGCTATGCTGGGTGTTTGCATAACGTCCTTAGTAAAAAGGAAAGATGCATCACAAAAGCTTGCGGGTTTTATGCTTGCAATTGTGCTTGGAAACATTGCTATGTGGGTAGTAGAAAAGATAACCAAATGGAACTTTGAAATGCTTGCCGTTTCCTACCTGATGAGCATGCTTGCATACTTCTTTGTGTATCTACTACTGCAAGACTACATTCGCAAAGTTGACGTGCCCACATCTAGGACGGAAAAGACAAGGGTTATTGTTTTGGACTCCATCCCCAAGGCGGAAAGAATAGAGCGAGTACTAAAACTGCTTCCTGCGGACAAAACATTGACATCCAGACAAATGGAAATGCTAGATGGGCTTTTGGACGGCAAAAGCCAAAAAGAAATTGCATCCGAATTGCACATTGCCGAAAGCACAGTAAAATGGCATTTGGGCATTTTGTACACAACGCTTAACGTTAGCGGTAAGGACGAGATTTTGGCATTGTTCAAGTAAAACTTAAAATTTGACGGTAGCAAATTGCTACCGTTTTTTTTGTGCCTTTTGCCATAAAAATGCACAAAAATCAGCAAACCTATACCTAACCCATACTAAACCTATACCCGATGGACAGTTACATACGCCTTTTTTATTTGATATAATTATACTACCTAAAGGTAATATAGGGCGAAAAAGATAAGGAGGTAATGTATGTGGTAGTAAAAAGATTGAAGTTTGACGAAATTGAAATGCCCATCGTAAGGGGACACGAAAAGGTTATCGACAAAGACGCAACTACCGAGTACTTGTTTATCAATGCACCAAGAAATATATACACGGTGTACTTTGATAGTTCGATGCCTATGTTCGGGAAAAACGTGTTTGACGGGTGCGAAGAAAGCAGTTGCCTAGAGCTAAACATGCACGATAGGAAAATTTGCTTTTACTGCCCCAAGCGAACCAAAGGACGCAAAGACGCCTTGTGGTATTTCAATATCGAGTTTGCAGGCCCAAACGGCGAGGTGCTGTTCTTGCCAGGGCAAATTTTGGTAAACTCCGATGAGGTTTACCGCAAGACAATCGGCGGAAAGTTGCCCTTTGTGGAAGTGCTTGAAAAAATAAAACTAAAAACCAGCACGGTGGAAGCTGTGTAAAAGGAGACATTAAAAATGAAGAAAAAATCTCTACTGATAACAATTTTGATTTTGGTTGCTGTTTTGTCGTTGACATTTAGCGCTTGTCAAGAAACGACTGTCGAGCAACTGAAAAACGACTACGGCGTTACTGTGGAAGGATGCGAGTTCGACAAGGATGCCGTTTTGGTAACAACCAAGGTCGAATCCACCTCTGCCGAAGGCAAACAGGTTTTGGAAACCATTGCCGATGTGGACTACGACAAAAATGCCGATGTGTACATCTTTGACTTGTACATCACCAACGATGGCGTAAAGATTCAACCAGATGGCAAGGTTAAGGTAACAATTCCATTGCCCGACCAATCCATCACCGCTTGCAAAGTGCTACACATCAAAGATAACAATCAAGTGGAAACACTTACACCAACCATCGCCGATGGAAAAATTACCTTTGAAACAAGCAGTTTTTCCTACTTTGTTGTGGTGCAAGAAAACACCAATCAACCATGCACTCACGACTTTTACGATTGGGATGTAGCAATTGAGGCAACTTGCCAACAAGATGGCCAAAAGTACCGCACTTGCAAATTGTGCAAAGAGCAAGAGTTTGAAACAATTCCTGCACTTGGCCACGACATAACTAGCCACCAAGGCAAAGCAGCAACATGCTTGGAAGATGGTTTCAAAGCATACGAAACATGTTCCAGATGTAACCACACTACTTACGAAACAATCCCAGCTCTTGGTCACGACACAACTAGCCACCAAGGTAAAGAAGCAACCTGTTTGGAAGATGGTTACAAAGCATACGAAACTTGCTCAAGATGCGACCACACTACTTGCGAGGAAATCCCAGCACTTGGCCACGACCTAACCCAACATCAAGGCAAAGAAGCTACTTGCTTGGAAGCTGGTTACAAACCATATGAAACATGTTCTAGATGCGACCACACTACTTACGAAACAATCCCAGCTCTTGGTCACGACACAACTAGCCACCAAGGTAAAGAAGCAACTTGTTTGGAAGATGGTTTCAAAGCATACGAAACTTGCTCAAGATGTGACTACACCACTTACGAAGCAATCCCTGCTCTTGGTCATGATATAACTCAACACCAAGGCAAAGAAGCAACATGTTTGGAAGCAGGTTACAAAGCATACGAAACTTGCTCTAGATGTGACCACACTACTTACGAAGAAATCCCAGCTCTTGGTCATGCTTACTCCGATTGGAATGTGGTAAAAGAGCCAACTTGTTCCGAAGGCGGACTTAGAACATCCGTTTGCTCCAGATGTAACAATGCCATCGAAGAAGCATTGCCTGCAAAAGCTCACGTATTTGGCCCATGGCAAGATTTGACAGAATCCACATGTAACGTACCTGGCACACGCGAAAGAAGTTGCGTGATTTGTTCGGCAAAAGAAACTGGCGAAAGCCCACTTTCTTACCACGAATTTGGCGATTGGCAAGTTGTAAAAGAGCCCACTCTTGAAGAAGAAGGTATCGAACGTAACTACTGTACTGTTTGTGGTGCCTACGAAGAGTACATCTTGGATAAATTGCAAGGCTACACCGTTATCGTTTCCGGCGGTACAGTAAATCGCAAAGGGGAAAGCAAGCAACAAAGCTCCATCTACGTTGGCGAAGGGGAAATGGTTGTTATCTCCGCAAACGAATACGCAGGCTACACATTTATGCAATGGCAAAGTGATGGTAGCGAAATTATCCCAACAAGTACCTTCGAACTGAACGTATCAAGAAGTTGTGCATTCTACATCTGCTTTGAAGAGGGCCTTGACTACGGCAATTGGACTTTGGAGCAAGAAAAGACCTGCACACAAGATGGCATTTACTCTCGCACGGATGCAACAACCGGCCTCAAGCAATACATGCTTATCCCAACAAGAGGCCACGATATGCAATACGAAACGGTTGTGGAAATTGAACCTACTTGTACCACAAGCGGAAGAGAAGTACTCAAGTGCTATTTGTGCGACTACGAAGAAGTTAGCGAAATCTCTGCATTGGGACACGACTTTAGTGGTAAATGGGTAATCATCGAGGAAGCGCACGGCTCCAAGATTGGTACAAAGGAAATTTCCTGCACAAGATGTGATGCAAAAACAACCAAGCAATACATGGATGCTGTGTACCCAACTGGCAACATCAAAGTTGAGTTTACTTGGGATCACCGCTCCTACGTATCCAGCGCAGACAGAACGGAAATCCACTGGCAACTTGGCGAAAACAAGTACTGCTTCTACGTTATGAGAGAGTCCTCCGGACACAGCAGTGGCAACTACGTACACTTCTACTTCTACTACGAAGACAATGGCCCTCACAGCCCTGTTTACATCAAAAAGATGGTGGGCGACAAGTACTACAATCAACGTAACCAATACGGCTCCTACGGCTGGGGTATTGTTGGCTATGTGGATAGTTTCGACGACTTTGTTGAGTACATTGACAGCGCAATGAAGGGCAACGACAACGGCCTTAACAACAGCGGTCTACACTCTGTTTACCAAATGTGGGAAGACATCTTTAACGAAAATGGTTGCATCCCATCAAGCTACTACTGCGATGGTATTGTAGAATACTGCGGATACACCTGCACAGTCTACAGCAATGGCAACTTCTACTACTACGTAACGGAAGATAACTGTTGCTTGAACTACGGCGGACTTGGTTCCAACCGCGACCAAGCATACGTAGAGTCCATCGAAGCTATCACAGAAATCCCCCATGGCCCAGTAGACTACAACCAAGTCAAGTACATCATGATCAACATCGAAGATGGCGACGAGGACAAATTTACCGACCAATACTACTTCCAAGTGGAAAATCTCAACCAAAGAGTGGAAATCTACGAGGATAGATACATCTCCAAACGCCTTGACGTTGCTGGCTACGAAGTTCAACTTGCCGACGGCACTTGGGCGAAGATTGAAGAGTTGACTCAAAGCGGAAACTGGTGGAAGGGTGACGAAACGTTTACGTACATGTCCATCGTGGAAAAATACCTCGACGGCAAGTACCCAGATTGTTTGGAAATTAGAGCAATCTTGGTTGATGCACCATTGCCAGTACACGTAAAAGTTATCAACGGAACGGTATCATCTAACTCCGACTACATGAACTACGGCTCGGAAAACGACTTCCCCGCTAACGAAGATATTTGCTTCAACCCCGAGTATGACGAATCCAAGTACACCGTTGTTGGTTGGAGATTGGACATCAACGGCGAAATTATCGAGGCGGAAGACTACTATTTCTACGACCTTGTATTGCCAGAAAGTGGCACAGTTATTGCGGAATGCATCCTCAAAGAGTATGGCTCAACTGGAGATGGCGTAAGAGTAACCATCAACGTTGTTGGCAATGGCATACTTTCTCACGAAACAGGTTCCTACCCAGAGTTCGATCCACTTACCATCTCTGCAAATACCCAACGCAAACAAAAATTTGTTGGTTGGTTTGTTCAAGGTTTGTTCTACAGAAGCGAGGGCGATGACTACCCATCTGGCTCCTTCAACGAGGACTACTACCAATATGGCGAATTCTTTGGTAACAAGCCTGTGTTCAACTTTAGCTTGGCAGACAGATACGACGAGGTTGTTATCACGGCCATCTTCGAAGAAGTTTCCGCTGATACCAACTACATTGATATCATCATCCAAGACGGTTTTGTTTCCACCTACTCCTACAACTCCTTGGCCGTTTCCGCACTTAGATTGACTGAGCCCGACTACCTAAGTATCTATGGTTTGTTTACAGAAGAACAAAACATCAGCGGTTGGATTGTGACTGAACAAACAGAAGCAGGCCCTGCACAAACACAATTGGATGGAAAGTTTACCGACTACTACTTTACAGTTGATAGCACCCTTACACCAATTGAAGTCACCGAAGGGGAATAACTTACACTTGTTGCAAATGCAACCATCTAACAAAACAAAAAGGGACACTCGTTTGAGTGTCCCTACAAGGGATTTTTAGACAATATAAAAGACTAACGAAAGATGTTCGTTAGTCTTTTTTTTGCTTTGAAAAAACACACGACTTTGCTTGCAAAGTATTGTGTGCTATACTTAAACAATTATAATCTTTCAACTTGCTACATTTTCATATTTTTTCTTTAATAGTTTGTAATAGTTTTCATTTGACTTATCACCGTTGTTATCAGGGAAAAGGCAATATGGCAAACTATCCGTATTGCGGTGTTTTATAACACACGCGCAACATTTACCGTGATTAGGACACGTTGTTTTCGGGCAAATACATTCTTTAACATTTTTACAAGACATAACATTACCCCTTATTTTGACACCCACAACCGCAAGTGCAAACTTTTGCGGAATCTTCTTCCGCCATTTTCCCCTTTATAAGCGATTCGATTTGCTCAACCGATAACATTCTACCCATAGCAACGACTTTTCCGTCAATTACAATGGCAGGGGTGGACATAACGCCGTATTTCATAATTTCCATTGTATCGGCAATATTTACGGGCGTTTCAATACCGCAATTTTTTGAGGCAATCACAGCGTTTTCGTGATTTTGTTTAGACTTTTTGCAACAAGCACCAAGAGTAATAAGTTTC
>JAZRHU010000067.1:0-27327 GCA_045644945.1 Candidatus Fimimonas sp.
GTCCAAGGTCTTGCATCATTTGTGTTTTCTTTTTGGACATGGCATAGCGAACGTTGTCCGCAAGGGCGGTGGAGAAACCTGCAAGCTTTTTAACCAGTTGCATAACTTGCTCTTGGTAGACAATACAGCCGTTTGTTACTGCCAAGATGGACTCCATCGATGGGTGCAAGTAGTGGATTTTGGATTTGTCGAACTTGCAAGCGATAAAGTCATCAATGTACTGCATTGGGCCGGGACGATACAGGGAAATACCCGCGATGATTTCTTCCAAGTCGGTGGGCTTCATGCGGTGCATCAAATCGGCCATACCGCCACTTTCCAACTGGAAGATGCACATTGTGTCGCCACTGGCAATGTTGCTAAATACGTTTTGATCGGCATAGCTATCGTTAGCAAAGTTGATCCTTACGCCGTGGTTTTCGTAAACGTAGTCGCATGCTTTTTTGATGTCGGTAAGAGTTCTAAGTCCCAAAAAGTCCATTTTGAGTAGGCCGAGCTCTTCTACCTCGATCATGTTGTATTGTGTTGTAACTACACCACCCTTAGATACACGACCGCCGTTTGTTTGAAGGGGTACGTGATCGCTTACCTTTTCGCGACAGATAACAACGCCCGCTGCGTGCATACCTGTGTTACGAGGGGAGCCCTCTAGGCGCATTGCGCAGTCCAACAATTGGTGTGTTGCTGGGTCGTTGTAGGCATCGATAAGGTCTTGGGAAATGTAGGTATCCTCTGGCTTTTTGTAGGGTTTTTTGCCCAACAAATGGCGGAGGGTGTACTTGAAGTTGTCCGGAACCATCTTGGCAAGACGGTTGGAGTCGGCAACGGAAAAGCGCATTACTCTGGCAACGTCACGAATGGCGTTTTTGGTAGCCATTGTACCAAATGTTACAATTTGGCAAACGTTGTCGTGGCCGTACTTGTTGTGAACGTAGTCGATAACTTCGCCACGGCGATCCATACAAAAGTCGATATCGAAGTCGGGCATGGACTTACGTTGTGGGTTCAAAAAGCGCTCGAACATCAAATTGAAGCGGAATGGCTCAACATCGGTAATACCAATGAGGTAGGCAATTACGCTACCTGCGCCACTACCACGACCGGGGCCAACGGGGATACCATTGGTTTTTGCGTAGTTGATAAAGTCCCAAACGATAAGGTAGTAGTCCACAAAGCCCATGTCGCAAATAACGCTATACTCGTACTCAACGCGTTCGCGAATTTCCTCCGTTACAACTGGGTACTTCTTTTTGAGACCTTCCTCCAGCAAAAATCTGAGGTACTCTGGAGAGGACATTCCCCCTGGTGGGGTGTACAGTGGCAAAAGTTTTTCTCTGCCAAAGTCCACGTTGCACTTGTCGGCAATTTCCAAGGTGTTGTCCATTGCATCGGGCAAATTGGGGAACAAGCTTGCCATTTCGTCGTAGCTCTTGAGGTAGAATTGATCCCCTTCGAACTTCATACGGTCGGTGTCGTCCACAAAACGTCCCATTGCAACGCACATCATGATGTCTTGCAATTCGGCATCCTCTTGACGGAGGTAATGGACGTCGTTGGTTACAACAAGTTTGATATCCAATTCGCGTGCAATTTGCACAAGTTGTGGCATAACTGCATCTTCGTCGGCAATGCCATGGCGTTGAATTTCGATGTAGTAGTCGTCGCCAAACAAATCTTTGTATTGTTGTGCAAGCTCCAACGCCTCTTGGTAGCGGTCAGCAAGCAAAAGACGTGGCAATTGGCCTGCAATACAAGCGGAAAGACACACCAAACCTTCGGAATACTTTTTGAGCGTTTCGAAGTCGATACGTGGCTTGGAGTAGAATCCCTCGACAAATGCGATGGAGTTAAGTCGGCAAAGGTTGTAGTAGCCGGTGTTATTTTTTGCAAGAAGCACCAAGTGGAAGTACTCGCGATTGGTTACGCCTTCGGCGTGCAAGTCCTCGCACATGTATACTTCGCAACCGATGATGGGTTTGATGTTTTTTGCCTTGGCAGCCTTTAGAAACTTCCAAGCGCAGTACATGTTGCCGTGGTCGGTTACGGCAATGGCAGGCATGTTGTATTCCACACACCTATCCAGCATTTCGTCGATACGTGTTTCGCCGTCCAAAAGGCTGTACTCGGTGTGAAGGTGCAAGTGAACGAATGGTTTCATTTTGTCTCCTGTATGTTAGTCCTGTTGAGATAGTTGAATTAGTCGTGCTAGGCGGTGGTTGGCGCCACTTTTGGAAATGCCAAGGCGGTTGGCAAGCTCTTCGAGGCCCGCTTCGGGGAACTCCTCGCGTAACAGTGCAATTTCCTTGAGTTGGTCGGACAAGCTATCGAACAAACCCTTTTGGCGCAATGTTGCAATGGCATTGAGTTGTTTTTCCGATGCTTGGATTGCCTTGTCGATGTTGGCGGAAATGCAGTTGCTTTGGCGGTTGGCTGTGTTGCGAAGACTTCGGCCAATGATGACGTTTTCCAACTTTAAGCTTGCGCTCATAGCACCCATGTACACCAAAAAGTCGGCAATTTTTTCACTTTCCTTTAGGTACAAGATTGTGCGGTTTTTGCGTTCCAAGGTGTGGAAAGACCACTCGGCAAAGGTTTGTTGAATTGCTTTGGCAAGAGAGGTGTTGGCAAGTCGCAACTCCAAGTGGTACTTGCCACGCGTTTCGCTTTCCGCAAGGTCGTCGGTCCCCAAAGGGATTACTACCGAACCGCTTGCAACAAACAACCCTTGCATAAAGGCGCGTTTGCAACAGTCGCTAGTAGGCAAAATTTCATCAAGGCGGTTGTTGATTTGCATTGTGCCTTCCTCATCGCGATACACAAGGCCAAGCCTTTCGCCAATGTTGCCAAGAAACTCGCAACTGTACACCGCCTCCCCCTTGACGTTGAGGTTGGAACTTTCGATTTCCGCAGAGATGCCAAGGTTAACTTCCGCAAGGTGCTTGCAGAATGTTAGCATTTCGTGGTTTTCGCTTTCCACAACAAAACCGAAGCTCTTGTAGCCAAGGGTCAAGCTACCAATGCTTTTTAAAACTGCAGTCAAAAAGGAAGTTGCACAGCAACCCCTAAGATGACGGAGAATTTTGATGATTTCCAGTTTGGTAGTTTGGGAAAATGTCATTGGTAACCTCGGCAAAGTTTAGCAGGTTAAGTTCGATGTGGGAAGTAACCTTGTAGCGTTCCCAAAGTGCCTGCTGAATATAACTTACTAATAAGTATATATCTTTTGAGGTGCATTTGTCAATGTTTATGACAAACCCTGCGTGTTTTTTTGAAACTTTTGCTTGGCCGATTTGGTAGCCCTTGAGCCCAAGCTCGTCTATCAGTTGGGAAAGTGGCACACTTTCGTTGTACAAAACGCACCCGGCCGTCTTTGCGCCCAAAGGTTGGGTTTTGGCTTTTTGTGTTTTCATCCATTGGATTTTGTGTGCAACTTGTGTGGGCGTGCTAGGTTGAAAGCAAAAAGTTACCTGCAAAATGACGTAGTTGGCATTTTTGAAAATGCTGTTGCGGTGGGTAAAGTTGCAATGCTTGTTGGTCAACGTTTTGACAACGCCATTGTGCCAAACCTTGACAGAGTGGACGATATCCTTGGCGCATTGTCCAAAGCAACCGGCATTGCAAACAGTAACACCACCAACACTTGCTGGCAGGCAACCAAGAAACTCGCCACCGGCAAGACCTTTGGCAACACAAATTTGTGCCACCTTTGCAGTAGATGCACCACAATCAGCTGTGACAAAGTTGCCATCAGTTGCAATGTTGTTGAGATTTTTGGTAGAGATGACAACACCATCGAAGTGGTCGTCACTTGCCAAGACGTTGCTACCCTTACCCAAAAGGTAAAAGGGTATCTTGTTGTGGCGAAGATACCTTGTTGCAGAAATTAGTTGAGTTGTTTTGTTGGGATAGATGGTAAGAGCGATCTCTCCACCCACACCCAAAGTTGTTAACTGCGCGAAAGTGCAGTTGGTATTTGTGGCAATGCCAAGAGTGTGCATTTTTGATATAATTTTTTGAGTGTTCATAGGACAAAATTGAATTTTTTTGGTATTTTTTGGGGATACGTGTTGTGTTTTTGTAAAATAATATTTTTAGAAATTACAAAAAATTGGCAATTTTGGTTGCGATAAATTTGCAATATTTTGCTATCAATTCGCACGAATAACTTTGTTACGTGCCACATTTAAAGCACATCAAACGCCCGCAATATGGCACATCAAAATGACACAACCTACTAGGTAGTTGTGTTGTTTGGGTGGGGGTGCAAGTCACTTAATGCACTACTGCGAGCATCCAAAATGGCTTGCTCATCGGCAAATACATTTGGTACGTTGGCAGTTGATAACCCCTTTTCGCAAGCGGAATACCATGGGTGTGTGTACAAATCTTGACGAGTGACACTAAACATTGCCATGTCGTGCACACTTTGCTGAACGGTGTCCGACAAAAGATATTGCACATACTTTTGGCAAATGGCAGGGTTGGCAGTATCCTTGCTTACGCCAACGTAACTAACAAGGTCGGTGTAGGCAGTTAGGGGTGCAAACAATAGTTCTTCCATTTTGCCTAGCTCCAGCTTTTTGTCAAGGCGGTACATATCTCGTTGGGTGCCAAGCAACGTTACTGCCGTTTTGTTGGCAACAAACTGCTCGTAGGCGGTGTATTGACTTTTGGTGTAGTCGGGGGTAAATGCACCCTTGACTCCGTTTGCAGACAACGCGGTAAGTGGGCTGTTGTAGCTGGCAAATCCGCACACAAGGGGAGCAAGCTCAATTGTGTTTTTGCCTACCTTTTTTGTGAAAGTTGTTGTTAAACAGTTGGTCAAAACATCGCCATTTTGCTGGCTTTTTCGTGCAAAAACGCAGTACGTACCCGCAAAAATGGGCACCGCGTAGGTTGCGTTGTGTACCCGTCCGCTTTGGGCAAAGTTGTCCAATACGCTTCCAAAATCCACGTCCATTGGGGCAAGTTTGTCTAGCACCTTTGCGCCCACCCCGCGGGAAAAACAAATAAGATCGAACTTTTGTCCGCTTGCAAGCTTTGCCATCAGTTGGCTTTCCGTAAGTGACGTGACACACACAAACAAACCTTTGTTTTGACCTTCGAACTGGGCGGAGCGTTTGGTAAACCACGCTTGCCTACTACCGCTACCACCCTCGAAACTATCCACAAGCCACAAGTTGATTACACCTTGATAGGATGCATTTATATCCGTTGTGGGCGTTTGCGGAAGGTTTGGCATGGCAAAAATAAATACGCCTGCTATTGCCACCAAAACCAGCGCTTGCGCAATAAGTTGCGGAGTAAGCCGTTTTAGATGTATCACTTTTTTGCTATGTTGTTTGTTTTTGGGTTTTACTACTTTGATTTTACCCATATGCACCACCTTTGTATCGCAATAGTATATGCAAAGATGGGGCAAAATAGATAACATGGTGCATTTGCAAAGAAAAATTGCACTCAACTAGGTAAATCTGCTTTGGTTTGATGCTTGGTTAGACTTAAAACCCAGTGTTTGTAGCATCTCTACTCCAGACAATTGCACTACTCGATAGCAATAATCTCCGCGTTAGCACAAACAATCTACCTTTTGTGGCAATTTTGTGACAAAAACTGTAAATAAAATGTGATTTTGCGCACCAAATTTCAATTTGGGTATTTACTTTTGCTATATTTTATTTTATAATTGATATGTTGTAGTCAAGTTGACAGGCAATGTTTTGATAATTGAAAATTGTTTTGCTAACAAGCAATTTCGCCAACATAACTGCAACCTGCCCGTTGGGCAAATACATCAAAAGGAAAACTTTTTATGAAACTCAACACCAAACGCACAATTCTTGTGGGATTTGCATTTTTCCTTATCAGCGCTTTTTGGCAAGCGTACGATGCAATCATCCCCCTTATGCTAACAAACAAATTTGGTCTTGACCAAACTTGGTCGGGCTTGATTATGTCCCTGGACAACATTTTGGCGTTGTTCATGTTGCCACTTTTTGGAACACTTTCCGACAAGACCAAAACAAAGTACGGCAAGCGCACACCATTTATTGTTATTGGTACAATTTTGGCAATTGTTTGCTTTGTGGGACTATCTTTTGTAGATGCTGCACAACTACAAAAAATCAAGGACGAAAACGTTACTAACGCAACATATTGGAGCCAAAGAGATTCCTACACCAAGTTGGAAAACCGCGAGTTCCACTCCATCACAAACAATGACGTAGACAACGAATACAGTTTGAGTGACTACGCAGCGCAAGTGCGTTTCAATAAAAACTACAACGATTTGACCGATCAAGAAAAGGCCGAACTACAAACTTGGTACGAAGGTATCGACTTTGATAGCAGATACGCCTACGATCCCGCCACAAACACCTACACAATCTACGCAAGCAAAGATGCTGTACCCAAGGGAATGCTTACAACAAACACCTACTCCACACTTGTTAGCGGGCCCGAAAGTCAATTTGCAAAGGAAATCACCAAGGGTAACGTGTTTGTTTTGGTGTTGTTCATCATTGTGCTTTTGATGACGTTGATTAGCATGGCAACATTCCGCTCCCCTGCGGTAGCATTGATGCCAGACGTAACCGTCAAACCACTTAGAAGCAAAGCAAACGCCATCATCAACTTGATGGGTACAGCGGGCGGTATTTTGGTACTACTCCTTGGCAAATTGTTTGGCACAGGTAGCGTACAAAATCAATTGATGGACTACCGTTGGTTTGTTGCAACAGTTTGCGGTATCATGCTTGTGGCACTTACAACATTTATCCTTACCGTAAAGGAAAAGAAATGGAATCAACAAATGCTTGACGAACAAGCTCAACTTGATGCCGAAGAACAAAACAACCAACCCGAACCACAAGTGGAAGCTCCTGCTGTGGAAGAAAAACTCCCCAAAGACAAGCTTCGTTCCTTGATATTTATCCTTGCGTCCGTTGCGATGTGGTTTACTGGTTACAACGCAGTTACAAGTAAGTACAGCGTTTACGCACTTAACGTTTTGAACAGAGACTACAACACCACTCTTTTGATTGCGCAAGCAGCAGCAGTTGTTGCCTACATTCCTGTTGGTATGATTGCAAGCAAACTTGGTCGCAAAAAGACAATTTTGATTGGCGTTGGCATGTTGTTTACCGCTTTCCTTGGTGCAGCGTTCATTTCACCATCATCTCCACCAATCTTGATCACATTGTTGTTTGCTTTGGCTGGTATTGCTTGGGCAACAATCAACGTAAACAGCTTCCCAATGGTTGTAGAGCTTGCACAAGGCTCCACAATTGGTAAGTACACTGGTTACTACTACACAGCAAGTATGGCAGCGCAAGTTATTACACCAATCCTTTCCGGTTGGTTGATGACACAACTTGGCACAATGAAGATTTTGTTCCCTTATGCAACAATCTTTGTAGGTATTGCATTTGTAACAATGTTGTTTGTAAAACATGGCGACGTTAAGCCCGAACAACCCAAGGACAAACTTTCCATGCTTGGTGGCGCAGACGACTAGAAAACACAAAACTAAACATACTATGGACGTGGCAAAAGTCACGTCCATTTTTTGTACAAACATCAATTTTGCTTTGGCCAAATGGGCAAAATGCCACTTGAAAAGTACGCTACTTTTGAGACTAGCTGTTTGCAATCTTTTGTAGACATCACAAAACGCATTGCCGTAAAAAAGTAGCCACAAAATAGGTATTTTACATTGCACTTTTGTAAAAAATTTATTGACAAGTGTAGGCAAAAAGTTGTAAAATCTATGTATAATATCACATTTACGAGGTGTAAAATGGACTATCAAGGTACAATTTCTCGCGGTATTCGCGCACCAATCATCAAAAGAGGGGACGACCTTGCACAAATCGTTGCTGATTGCATTGTAAATGCATCGGTAAACGGTGGATTTGAACTAAATGACAAGGACGTTGTTGCCGTTACAGAGGCCGTTCTTGGACGCGCACAAGGCAACTACGCAACACTAGCACAAATTGCCAAGGACGTGCACGAAAAGTTTGGCGACGAAACTGTTGGACTTGTTTTGCCAATCCTTTCTCGCAACAGATTTTCCATGCTCTTGAAAGCTATTAGCATGGGCGTAAAGAAGTTGATTGTTCAACTATCCTACCCAAGTGACGAAGTGGGCAACAGCTTTGTTACCACCGAGCAATTGATGGAAAAGGGCGTAAATCCCTACACAGACGTGTTCACTGCGGAAGAGTTCCACAACACTTTTGGCGATGTAAAGCACGTGTTTACAGGTGTGGACTACATCGACTACTACCAAGAAATTGGTAACTGCCAAGTTATCCTTGCAAACAACCCTTGCGAAATTTTGAAGCACACCAAGTACGTTATCAACGCAGATATCCACACTCGCAAGCAAACAAAAGCACTACTTTTGAAAGCTGGCGCACAAAAGGTTTGCTCCTTGGATGAGTTTATGACTCACTCGGTGGACGGCTCTGGCTTCAACGAAGCATACGGCATCTTGGGTAGCAACCTCGCTACGGAAGACTCGGTAAAACTTTTCCCACGCGACTGCGAAAGCTTTGTTTTGCGCGTGCAAAAGCTCATTTTTGAAAAGACTGGCAAAATGCTTGAGTGCATGGTATATGGCGACGGCGCCTTTAAAGACCCTGTTGGTGGCATTTGGGAACTTGCTGACCCAGTTTGCTCCCCTGCGTTCACAAGTGGTCTAGTAGGCACTCCAAACGAAATCAAACTCAAGTACGTTGCAGACAACAAGCTTGCGGGCCTATCTGACGAGGAAGCAGAACGCGAACTAAAGAAGATGATTGCGGAAAAACAATCCAACCTTGTTGGCAACATGCTCAGCCAAGGCACCACACCACGCAGAATCACCGACTTGCTTGCAAGCCTTGCCGACCTTACAAGTGGCAGTGGCGACAAAGGTACACCAATTGTCCTCATCCAAAACTACTTCAAAAACTACGCGATGTAGTTGCCAATTGCAAACGTAATTTGTAAGTTTTGTTTACAACGAACAAATTTAATTTGCAATTTATGTTGATGGACTATTGATTACATCACACTACACAAAACTAAATTTAGACAAAAAGAAAAGACTTTGGAATTTTCCAAAGTCTTTTTTGATTGTTTATTGAGCTTGAATAATTTACTGAGTGGAATTTGAAATATTGTTTTTTGATCCAAAACAATTTTGTTCTATTGCACTATTACTTCAACGTGGGCAAAAGGTTGGCAAAGTCCACACCAAAGCGTGGGTCGGTGCGCTGTGTTTGGCTTGCGCAGTTGCCAACAAAGATGGCTGCAAGTTGGGTTGCTTGGAGCAGATTGCAGGAGCAAAGCAGTTCGCCAAGAAGTACCGAGCTAAACAAGTCGCCCGTGCCGGAAAATGGTGTGCCAACGCGAGTGTTTGTGACAAATCTTACTCCTGCATTTGTAAGCACCACGTTGCCAATCAACTCGCCACAAGGCACTCCTGTGATAACGGCACTTTTTGCACCGGTTTTAGTGAGAAAATCTTGGAAAAGCTTGCCAACGGTAGCCAAAAATGTGGGCTCATCTTGATGCGCAATCACATCTTGGTAGTTGACGTCGCAAAGCAAACAAGCTTCGGTAAGGTTTGGTGTGATAACATCGGCATGACGAACAATTTGCTTCATTTGGTCAACGTAGTCCGCGCCAAACACGCTGTACAGTTTGCCATTGTCGCCCATGATCGGATCTACCAAAACAAAGGCATTGGTGGCATTTTGCACCACATTTGACACTTCCTTGAGGGTTTGGGTGCATTGGCAAAAACCAACGTAGATTGCGTCTGCAGAGGTCTTTTGAAGGATGTCCTCAGCAAAAATTTGCACACGCTCGTTAGGCATAACGTGGAACTTGCCAAAGCCCGTTTGAGCGGAGTAATGCGCTGTTACAACGGGCATACAGTTGTGTCCAAGGTGGGCAAAAACTGGCAAATTTACCGCCATAGAGCAGTTGCCAAGGCCGGATATATCGTTGAATACAAGAATTTTTTTCATAGAGGTTTACTTAGTAATTGCCCTACTGGCAAAAGTTGGGCAATTTTGAATATATATTTTGTTGTTTTGTCCTGCAACTTGGTGGACAGGATCAAAGGCTATTGCTAATTGTCTTGTTTGGATTACTCGGGAGGGGTTATTGATTGTCTTGGTCGGATGGTGAGCCAACTTCAACTTGGTTTGAATTGTCCGTTTGAGGAGCGTCTTGCGCAACAATAACTACCACTTCGGGTTTGTTGTTGCGTGCTGGTTTTGCTGTTGTTTGTGGGGATTGCTCGATGCTTGGTGTAAGGGAGTGCATCAAACCGCTTGGCAATGCACGCAAAATCAAATTTACTGCAAAACCAACAATAAGTCCCGCCAAGATACCCACAAGGGCAAGCCAAGGCATGTAGCTAAACATCTCCGGAGTGTTACTAATCAAGCAGAACACCACGTTTTGTGTGATGTTGTGGCAAATTGCCGACACAACGGAAATGGAAATGATGCTTACGTGTGGGTAAACAAACTCCACCAAAAAGGCGGAAATTACAACGGAAACAATACCTGCCGTCAAACTGTACATCAACGTGGACATACCGCCACCAAACATACTACCAAGCACAGTGCGCACAACCACTACGATGAGGGCATCAACTGGGCCAAGAAGGTACAACGTTAGTAGCGAAAAGATGTTGGATAGACCCATTTTTGCGCCGGGCAAGAATAGGGGTGGGAACAGGCTTTCCACCATGAACATGATCAGCCCCATTGCGCACAACACGGATAACGTTGCAATGCGTTTGGCATTGAAATATTTAGTTTTTGTGCTAAGTGTTGGCATAGGTTTGTTCCTTTTTTAGTGGAATGTAGTAGTTTTTAGTGATAATTTTTTGTGTAGGCGACCATAAGTACACAATCCCCCAGCCTCCTACGGAGCCAGCCCCCTTTACACAAAGGGGCCTCTTTACAAGGTGGCGACGAGTGTGACCGAACCACATGCTGCTTTGGAATAAAAGTAGTATCAATCAGTAACCACTTTGAGGTAGTTGGGGCTACAAACAATAGATTGGCCAGCGGTTGTCATTGTGTCAAAGTTGCGAACGCAATCTTGGTGGAAACCGCAAACGGAATTGGTCATTTTTGCTGTTGGTTGTGTTCCAGTTGTGATGGTGATTTCGTTAAAGCGGTGCTCGCCGTTGATTTCGGCATCGAGGGTTATAACAACACCATCGTCCGTTTGCACCACTTTGATATCCCAAGGGCAATCCTCCGCCACTTGATACTCGTTGCGCATCACGTCATAGATAAGCAGAACTTGGTTTGTTTGCATATCCACAACGGAAACGGTTGTGATGTTTTGGAATGCTTGTTCGTTTTGACCAAAGAACACCGAGAACAACACCAAAATTACCATTACCAGCACCATGTACACCATGATATCGGCAGGCTTGAAGAATTTGTCCTTTTTGACAAATGGAATGTTTTGACTTTGCTTTTGTTTGTGGGTTGTGTAGCGTGCTACAACAACTACTGTAAACAATGCAACTACAACAACGGCAAACACCACAAGTAGCCAGGTGTAGTCTGTTTTGGGCAGTTCAATTAGCTGTGCATTGCCATCATACGTCCAATGGCCGTCCACATTTTTCAAGTTCCAACTGAAGTTACTCCAGCTTTCCGAAAGGGGCTTGAGTACGCTTTGATCCATGTTGGAAAGCACTTGTTTGCCACCATCAAGAGCTTGGTGGAATACCAAAACTTCGATGTTGTTTTGTGCAAAAAAGCTTGTGTTGCAAAAATCTACAATACCGTCCCTGCCAAGCACCGTCATTGCGGTGGAAAGGCAATCGGCCTTGCAAGCCCAGTAGTTGCTACCATCGTCATCGGGAATGGTAATTGTGATGGAGTTGATGCCCGTTTGTGCGGGCGCACCACGTTTGCCATCGATGATGTGGGCGTACTCAACACCATTTGTTGTGTACTTGCGCACATACTGACCACTTGTGGAAACGGAGCGATTTGATATGCCGAAACTAACAAGACTTATTGGGAACAAGCTTGCATACTCGTTGTAGGGGTCGTTGATGGCCATGTTGATGTTTTCGCCCTTGGAGTTGTAGCCATAGGTTTGGCTACTGCTACCAGCATCGACAAAAAATCTTGTTTGGCCCAGGGAGGAAAGTTTTTGCTTTACCAAGTCCACAACGTAGCCCTTGGCAATACCGCCAAGATCCAACCATTGGTCGAACTTGACGCCATCCACCACCGCTGGAGCAACGTTTTTGGTAACGTAGTAGTTGCCGTTGTTTTCCGTCAGCGTTACTGCGTTTTGAGAGAAATCGGTAAAAGCTGGGTTGCTAAAGGCATCAACATACTTTTGAGCGGGCAATGGATAGCCATTTGCGGCCCACTCGGTATAGGTAACTTCGCGGTCGTATGGCAAGCTAAAGTTGCCTTGAGAGTAGATACGGCTGGAAAATCCCCACAAGTCTACCAAGCGATAGATTGCTGGGTTAAATGCGGTGTTTGTTAGCTCGTACATCTCGCGACCGATACTAAGCATCTTGTAGGTGTGGTAATCAATTTGAAGCTGGTCGCCTTGGGTTGCTTGGTTGTAGCGGTAGATGTCGGAAAGGGGCAAACCATTTTGGCCATTGTACTGTGTGTTGGCAACGGAGTCCACCGCATTGGCAATTTGATCAACGTAGTCGAAAAACTCAACAAGTTGTTGACGAGTTTCAAGTTGCGCGGGAGTGAGATTTTTTGCACCAATCCAAAAGCCCAAATCAAATCCATTTGGGTCGGTATACAACTGAATGGACACAGCAATACCGCTTGCGCCAAAGTAGCTTTTGTAAAAGTTGATACCTGCAGGGTTGCCATCGTCATTCACCATGGAGGTCAACGTGTAGCCATCTGGGTGTGGTTGGTAACTCTTTCCGTCACTTACAATGCTGTTTGTATCGGCAAAGGCACTTACACCAAAAGGCGCAAGCGTAGCAATCAACAGCGAAATTATCAAGATTGTCAAAAAGAGTTTTTTCATGGTGTCCTTGGGGGCATTTGGTGCAATGCCGAAATTTTACTGATACCATTTTACCACAAGTATGTCAACTTTGGCAAGAATAATAATGATTGTACTAATATTTATATATAAATAAATATATAATAACAAAAAAGACAAACAAAAACCATCTAGCATGGCAAAAAAGGCAAACAAAAAAGGCATCTGCAAGAGATGCCTTTGTTTGTGTTAGTTTTTGGTTAAACTTATTTAGCTTCGAAAGCTGCCTTCAAGATTGTGTAGTAGTCGATCATGTCGGACCATGTAGCACCAGTGTGAACGCCGTTGTTGTCAACTTTTTCGTTGTCAAGAGCGCCTGTACCAGCAACGTCAGAGAAGGATTCAGCAGAGAAACCGTTAGCAACTACGTAGTTGCATGTAGCAACAACGTTAGCCTTCCAACCAAGAGCTGTGCCACCTGTAACACCAGCGTGTGTTGTTGGCCAGTAGTTGTTGAGAGACTTGAGGAGTTGGCTAGCTGTCATAACAAGTTCGCCACCTTCTACTGTAGCTTTAACTTGGTTAGCAGCTGCAGCTTCGAAGTATTTTTGGCTGTTAGCAGCGTCAACGATCCAGTCAGCAGCCTTTGTTGTGCCTACCATGTAGTCACCAGCTGTAGCATCGTAAACCATTGTTACGTCAGCAAACTTAACTGTTTTGTAGTAGAACTTACCGGAAACTTCAACTGTGTAATCACCAAGGGATTCAGTAGCTGTAACTTGTGTTGGAAGGCAAGCTTCGTCCAAGTCAGCAGCAACAACCTTACCTTTAACTACGTATACAGTAGCTTTACCAGCGTACTTCTTGTGAACGCGACCGTAAGCGGATTGACCAAGTTGCTTGATAGCGTTTTGGATAGCAAGGATTGTACGACCGGAAGATTGTGTAGCACCAGCAACTGCTGTGAAACCTTCAACGGAGCTTGGTTGGCCATTTGCAGCGCAAGCAACGCGGATGTTCAAAACGTCTTGGATTGTTTTGCCTTCGAAGCTAGCGAGGAAAGCAGCTTCACCGTTTTCCCATGTAGCTTTGTTTTCCCAAGAAGCGGAAAGGTTTGTGTATTCATCTGTATTTTCGGAAGTAACAACAACCTTTGTGATAACATCGCCTTTAACAGTAACGTCTACTTTAACGCCGTAGTACTTACCTTTGGACCAAGCGTTTTCGTATTTGTATTCGCCAGAAACAGTCTTTGTTTGATCACAAGCTGTAAGAGCGAAAACAGAAACAAGCATTACTACTACAAGAGCAATAACAAGAATCTTTTTCATTTTAGTTTTCTCCTTAAAAAATATATTTTTTATCGTTATGAATTAACTTCATACGCCACTATTATATACGCATTTATATGACAGGTCAAGCATTTGAAGGTATAAGTATTATAACATTTTTATTGGGTTGCCATAAACCTTATCTATAACACTCAACCACAAAAAATGTTGCGACGAAACACCTTGCGATTTGATGGAACCCACCCCAAAGGGGGCAAGTGTGCCCACAATGGAATACGATATTTTCAACAAAATACCTCTAGTGCAACGTAGCAGTTTTTTTGCAACACTTTGTTATAGGCAATTTGGCACCATTTTCCAACAAGACCGGGAGAAACTTTTGCCGATGGCTAAAAAATGCAACAAAAAAGGCACCCAGTTTGGATGCCTTTTGAGGTTTTGCTAATTGAAACTCAATTATTTAGCAAGCTTTGTAAGAGCGTTTTGGATAGCAAGGATAACACGACCGGAAGATTGTGTAGCACCTGCAACTGCTGTGAAACCTGTAACGCTGTTTGGTTGGCCGTTTTCAGCGCAATCAACTACGATAGCGTTAACTTCTGCAACTGTCTTACCTACGAAGCTAGCAAGGAAAGCTTCTTGACCGTCTGTCCAAAGAGCTTTGTCGCCCCAAGAAGCGGAAAGGTTTGTGTAAGTTTCGGAGTCTGTGGAAGTAACTTTAACGTTAGTGATGATGTCACCCTTAACTGTAACTTCTACTTTAACACCGTACTTAGCATTTGGAACCCAAGCGTTATCGTATGCGTATTCGCCAGCAACAGTTTGTTCTTTAGCGCAAGCTGTAAGAGCGAAAACGGATACGAGCATTACTACTGCGAGAGCTATAACAAGAATCTTTTTCATTTTAGTTTTCTCCTCAAAAAATATATTTTTTAGTGATATGAATTGCTTCATACGACAGCATTATATACTTTATTCTGGGTTCGGTCAACCCTTTTGCAACTCGCAATATATAAAATGTTTATTATGCATATATAAATTTTATTTATATTAATAAATTATATAACATCGCTATAATATAACTATATCAGCGTGTGAATTTGCGGATTTTGCACATCAAATTGAAAAGCTCCCAAAGGTCGTTTGGGAGCTTTTTTGTTTGTGATATTGTTAGTGATTGGGTTGATTTGTCGCAATGAAATTTGGCTTGGAAAAACTTTGTTTGATCTGTTTTACCGCACAATTTTATTTGCGCAATTGTTAGTAAGCACGTGCAACAATTGCAACACGAAGTTTATCGGACTTTTTGCCACAGCATGTGCAAACGTCTTGGAAGGCAGGTTCGTCATCGAGCATAACACGAACTGTTGCTTGGAACTTGTCCTTGAACATTGCTTCGCACTCGGGATCTTCGTCCCACATAACCTTTGCAAAGCACTTGTCATCGAGAATTTGACCAAGTTCTTCCATTGTGTGAGCGTATCTAACGTGAGAGTCGCGGAAGGCAAGGGACTTGTTGTACATTGCAACTTGAATTTCGTCCAAAAGAGCAAGTGCGCTATCTGCAATGCCCTCGAGAGACATTGTATCTTTTGTGCAAGTATCACGACGAGAGTAGGTTGCAACACCGTTTTCGATATCGCGAGGACCAACTTCCAAACGAACTGGAACACCCTTCATTTCCCACTCGTTGAACTTCCAACCTGGGGATTGATCGCGAGTATCAAGTTCTACGCGAATGCCAGCCTTTTTGAGCAAGTTTGCAACTTCCGTTGCCTTTTCGATAACGCCAGGTTTGTGGCTTGCAACAGGGATTACAACAACTTGGATAGGAGCAATTTTTGGTGGCAAAACAAGACCGCGTTGGTCACCGTGTGCCATGATGATTGCACCAATCAAACGTGTGGAAACACCCCAGCTAGATTGCCATACGTGTTTGTGAGTGGAGTCCTTATCCAAGAAAGTGATGTCGTAGGCCTTGCTGAACTTTTGACCGAAGTGGTGAGTTGTGCCAGCTTGCAAAGATTTGCCATCAAGCATCATTGCTTCCATACCGTAGGTTGCTTCGGCACCGGCAAACTTTTCCTTTTCGCTCTTTTGGCCGATGAATGTTGGCATAGCAAGTACGTCGCGAGCAAAGTCGTGGTACAAGTGGAGCATGTCGATTGTTTCTGCAAAGGATTCGTCACGAGTGGCATGGATTGTGTGACCTTCTTGCCACAAGAATTCGCTTGTACGAAGGAATGGACGAGTTGTCTTTTCCCAACGAACAACGTTTGCCCATTGGTTGAGCTTCATAGGCAAATCGCGGTAGGAGTTGATCCACTTGGAGAACATGTTGCAGAAGATTGTTTCGCTTGTAGGACGAACTACCAATGGTTCAGCAAGCTTTTCGCCACCGGCAACGTGCACCATTGCAACTTCGGGTGCAAAACCTTCGACGTGCTCTGCTTCCTTCAATAAAAGACTGTGAGGGATGAGCATTGGGAAGTAGCAGTTGTGGTGACCAGTAGCCTTGAAGCGCTCGTCAAGTTGACGTTGGATGTTTTCCCAAATTGCGTAGCCGTAGGGACGGATTACCATTGTGCCCTTTACTGGGCCGTAGTCTACAAGTTGGGTTTTGAGTACAACATCGGTGTACCATTGAGGGAAGTTTTCGTTGATGTCGGCAATTTCACGAACAAATTGTTTTTGTTGAGCCATAGTTATCTCCAAATTTGAATTTATTGTAAAGTTTGATTTTTTCGTAGAAAAACGCAACAGTTGATTGTTGCGTCTTCAAGTATAAAACAGTTGCGTTTTTTTGTCAACAAAACAAGGTTGTGTGGGTAAATTTTGTTTGGTTGATTATTTTACAATCATTTGTCGAACATTTTGAGTTTGGCTTTTTGGTTGAGCTTGACAAGTGGCCCAAAGCCGATGGCGAAAAGTGCCAAGTTGCACAATATTTGTGTGACGTAGAATGGGACTCCCGCAAGGTACATTGCAACAAAGCGCTTGCCAAAGTTTGCAAAGTCGAAAAAGAATCCGCCACCTTGAACAAATCCAACGCAAGTATCCACCGCACTGCTTGTTAAACCAAACAATGCCGACATCACAACTGCCAAAATGGTGGCAAACACCACTTGCAACACTTTGGTTGTTTTGAGTTTGGCTAGTAGCCAAAAGACAACGGCAAGGGTGTTCCAATGGATGATGTAGCTAATAACCCAGGTGTTTGGACCGAAGAGTGCAACATCGATGGCAATGAAAACAAAAACTGCAGGCAAAGCCACCCCAAGCCCCCAAACATAGGAGCAAAGGGCAATGATGATTGTGACAACCTCCACATTGGGGATTGCCACAAGTGCCTGTTTGCCACCCACAAGCAATGCGGAAAACATTGCCGTGATGGCGATGTAGAGTGCGGGATTTGTGCGTTTCATAGTTGATTAGTGTTAAGTTTGGTTTAGTAGACTTTTGTGTAGTTGCCAAGTATTTGCAGATGCTGAACACAACCTGCGATAAACAGTTGACGAGTGCTGATTTGAAATTAACTTTGTTACCGCCAAATACAATGTACATTTTGTACAGAGCAATTTGTGAGTTTCGTAGGTAGTATTTGCTAATAAATTGTTAGTAAAACCTGCACAATTTGTGCGTTTTTTGGGGATACGTGTGCTATTTTTGAAAATTAGAAGGTGGAAATTTCGAAGTAGAAAATTGCACCACTTTGCACCTTGGCATCGCTAACGCCCACTTGTGCCGACACAATTTGTGTGCCACCAACATTGTAGGTTTGCACCCCTGCCCAGTTGCCTTTGTCACTTTCCACGCTGGTAAAAAATGCAACAAACTCATTTTTGTTTGAGTCGGGAACAGCTTTGCCGATGGAGTTTAGCGTTTTGCCATATTGGCTATCCACCCAATCGAGATGCATGCCATTTTCCTTGAGGTAGGCAAGGACATCCTCCACCGTGGTCATGTTTTCCGTCAAGTTGACAATGTACTGGGTGTAGTCGGCTTGGCCATTTTTGATGATAACGGCAACTTGGCCGGCTTTTAGTTTAGGCAATTTGAGCTCTGTCAAATCCTGTGGGGTGGGTTTGTCCACGCAGGAAGCCAAACACAATACAGACAAAGCAAGCACCACCATCAAAATCCACGTTAATAGTTTTAGTGTGTTTTTCATGTTTTTTCTCCTTTTTGTTTTCAACACAAAAGTGACGTTTTCGAGGAAAAACAATGGCAAATTTACACTTACAGTTGGCAAAAATCGTGGATACGTTATGCATTTTGTGTAACAAAACAAAAAACCACGTCAAAATCCAAATCAATTTTGCGTGGCAAAAGTGAGTTGAATCTTTGCATCGAAGACCACTCGAAAATTGTTGCAGTTGGGCATTCGGACTTGGCAAACCTTACCGTAGCGGGACTGTCAATGAATTACACATTGTTCCCCCACAAATGCGATTGTTACATTTTTGCCTGCAAACTTGCAAGCAGTTTTCCACCACTTTTGCAAGATACTGACATATCTTTGCGAATTTTGTGCGATGGATTGCTGTTTGATTGTTTTGCAAACTAAAAACGTTCACGCAACCTGCAAACTATTGTGTTGTAAGCATATTATACATCAAATTGCAAAACAGTACAAGTAAATTTGCAATTTTGTTTAAACTATTGAAATATCGGCTATCCCTTGGTATTGCTTGCGCAAAGCCAACACCACTTGCGCAAACTCGTCAAAACAAATAAAAACGCCTTGGAAGACCCAAAGCGCTTTTAGCTTGCAATAAGTTACATTTGATAGTTTTTGTATGTTTGACCTTGCAAATCCTTCCAAGTGAAGGTGCCATCTTGCAAAACAAGGTAACTGTGTGGGCTTTGTTCCTTGGGAATGGAAACCGAACC
The DNA here is from genome assembly GCA_045644945.1 of Candidatus Fimimonas sp. Taxonomy (GTDB): domain Bacteria; phylum Bacillota; class Clostridia; order Christensenellales; family CAG-314; genus Fimimonas. The sequence continues at coordinate 19,194 of JAZRHU010000067.1, forward strand.
ACAGTTGATGTACAAGTTGTTGTTGCCGAAAACTTCCGCTGTGGGCACGTGGAAGTGACCATTTACAAGGATGTCGCCACTTGCAAGCGCTGGTGGATTGGCTTTGCTATGAACGTGTCCGTGGGAGCAAAAGATTGTTTTGCCATCAACAAACAAAATGGCATTTTCCACCCTGGAAAAATGCAAAAGCACTTGGTCAACATCGGCATCGCAGTTGCCCTTTACCCAAATGATTTTGTCCGCAATGGTATTGAGCAGTTCCGCAACCTTTTGAGGGCTGTAGTCCATTGGCAATGGATTGCGTGGACCATGGTACAAAACGTCACCCAAAATTACAAGTTTGGTGGGGTTTTCGTCATGAAAACGGTCAAGTAGTTGTTTGCAAAAATGTGCAGAGCCATGGATGTCGCTTGCTATCATCAATTTCATAGTGAGATACTTCCTTTGTTTTGTTACAACCATTTTACCATTTTTTGCAAAAACTGGCAAGAGGATTGCGCAAAATGCAGAACATTTTACTCCGGTGGATTTTTGAGGTAGTTGATAGCTCGACCTTCCTTCAAAGTTAGGTAACTTCGGCCAATGCCAAAGGTGCCACTTGGAATGTCCTTATCCACAGTTGTGCCACAGGCAACAAAGCAGTTATCGCCAATGGTCAACGGTGCAACAAGGTTAGAATTGCAACCGATAAAACAATTTTGGCCAACGGTTGTTTTGTGCTTGAGTTTGCCATCGTAGTTGACAAAAATAACGCCACAGCCAATGTTTGTGTTGGCGCCCACAACAGCATCGCCAATGTAGGCAAGATGGCTGGCTTTGACACCGCCACCCAAAGTGCTTTTTTTGATTTCCACAAAGTTGCCAATGCGACAGTTATCCCCAACAACGGCATTATCTCTTAGGTGCGCATTGGGACCAACTGTGCAGTTTTGCCCAACTTGGCTACCCACAATGCGCGAGCTTTTGACAACTGTGTTTGCGCCAATTTCCGCATCCACAAGATAGCTAAAACTGCCCACCACGCAACCATCGTGCAAGATTGTGTTGCCCTTGATGACGGCAAATGGTTCAATTGTGACGTTTGCGCCCACTTTGACGGTTGATTCCAAAATGTAGTCCATACTAACCCCTTGATAGATTAGTGTATGTTTGGCGCAATTGTTTTGCCACAAAAGTTAGAATATTTGCATCAGTTTGAACAAAAATGTGGGATACGTGGTTGTTTTTTGATCAATATCGATTGTTTGATATTTAGCCTAAATTATCTTTGCCACAACAACTGTCATGTCATCTGGCGGGGTGTTGTTGCATTGTTTTAGCGTTTTGGCAAGTATTGTTTCCGCAATACTTTGGGGTGTGGTGTAGGTAATGTTGTGGACGATTTCCGCAAGCGCAGTTACATCCTGGTAGCAATCGGCAACGCCATCACTAACAAGCACCATGATATCGGTACTGTGCAATGCCTTTTTGGTTACTGATGGCTTCATTTCCTCCAACACGCCAAGGGGCAAACTGCTTCCACGAATCATCTCCACAGTTTGGGCGCACTTGACAAATCCCACAGGCGCACCCAGTTTTACAAAGTCGGCAAAGCCGTTGTACAAATCCACCACGACCATGTCCACCGCGCAAAAAATTTCGTTGCCACTTTGGGTAAGCAGGCCGTTGACGGCGGACAAAATTGTGTCGGAGTCGAATCCGGCGCGATAGAAACTTTCCACCAAACTGATGGCGGTAGAAGACATTTTTTCCGCCCTGGCACCGCTACCCATACCATCGCAAAGTGTGATGATGCTTTTGCCGTTGTCGGTGACAATTTGACCGTGGGTGTCGGCGGAAATTTCGCTACCAGCTTTGGCAACGGAAGCAACGCCAAAGGACATTTCGAATCGAGGTTTGACAGTTAGGTAGACGTTTACCCAGCGAGAGTTGTCGGTGGACTCTACCTTTTGGACGGACATTGTTTGCTTTACAACAATGCCAACGCATTGCTCGATGGCAGATTCGTCCAAGTCGGTTTTGGCAACAGTTACCACCACCATCAATCGATTGCCATGTGTTACCAGCGCAACGTCGGCACAAAGCACGTTGTGGAAAATTAGGCACTCCTTGATTTCCTGCTCGCGAGTGGCATCGAAGGAAATGTTGCTTTTGTAGTCGGTGGCAATTTGTAACAGTAGTTGCGAGACTCCAGACATTTGGTCGGCAACAAGTAGTTTGGACGTGTTGCGATCGCAAGCGAGTTCAACAAATTGTTTGTGCGTTTGAGCAAGGTCGTTGACTTGCGAAAGTATCATGGATAGTCTGTCGCACTTGGCGGACAGCGTTTGGGGAATATCCAAAATTGTGCACTTGCCGTTAGCAATGGCCAAAGTGGCAAGCTGAAGCAATGCTTGCTCCGTAGTGGTAAGATTTTGTCGCCAACAAACTGCACGACTTTTGCAATTTTGACAGATGGAGTTACTGCACTCCTTTACAATTACGCAAGCGACCTGCTCAGCTGATGCCTGACCTACCGAAAGGGTATAAAAGGCGTTTTTGATGGTCATGAAAATCTCCGACAGACGAAAAAGTCTGCGAGTTAGGTCTTGAGTAAGTTTTGTAGACAAGCTTTTTGCAATGTACCTTGTTGTGTTGCCACAAAAACTATCGCGTAGTTTTTTGTATACCGAAGTGGGGATCACAACAAACACCAATACTGACGTGAGTGTTGGCGCAAAAAACAATGCGTAAAAGTTGCCATGAAGCCCCAAAAAGTAGCTCAACACAACATCCACCACAATAACTCCCAATGCCGAAAGGTATCGGGAGATTGTGCCAAATGCAACAATTGCCAAACTTGCAAGGGCGCAAAATGCCATGCCTTGGAGCGAACCTGTGGCAAGCAAATTGCCAAGTCCGCAAACTACCGCTGTAACAAAGGTTGTTTTTTCGTCAAAGCAACTGTTGGCAAAAAGCAGTACAAAGGGTAAAACAAAGTAGACCACTTCCAACGTGGCAACAGTAAGGGTGGACAGGCAAAAGATCTCCACAACGGCAAAAAGCGCAATGCAAATTTTTTCGCCAATCTGCGGTGGGTAGTTTAGCCCCCTTGCAAACACCGCACGAAAAACATACAACGAAACAAAGCTGAATGCCACGCCACAAGTTGTGTGGGCAATCTTGGTAAACAACGTTGGGTAGTCCACAAAGTTGTGCACTAGGTAAAAGGCATTTGCAAGCAGTACATACAGCAACAAATTGAACTTGCCAATTTTGCGTTTTGCAACGTAGTGGATACCCCAACAGGCAATCACCACAGCAACACGAATGGCGCATTGCAACATGTGCTCCACTCCCCACATGGCACTACTTGCAATGTAGATTATCCCAACTAACACAGGGTTGCCGGCATACAATCCACCCACAAAAGTACCAAAGGCAAACAGGCCATCGAACACCTTGCCAGACAACACAACAGTTGCTGTGTACACAAGGTAAAACAAAATTTGTTTTGCAGAAATTTTACTCCTTTTCATAGAGCCCCCTTGATGCAATCCTTTGCAAAATTTGCAAAACTTTTTGCATCACAAAAAATCCAACAATCTCTGTTGGTTACCCCTATGATAAAGCTAAAATGACAAACTATTTTGGAAAAGTATCCAAAACTTTGTCGGCTTTTACAATTTTATAAATAGTCAAAAATTGCCCAAAAACTTATAAAAAGCAACAAAAAAGTTTATAAAAAGATGTTGTATGCGGAAAAATCGCTAAAAAACTTATAAAACGGGCCTTTTGCTGGTCTTGCGGACAATGTTTGGGCGATGTTATTGCGAAAAATATTTTGATTTGTATACAATAGCCAACTGCCAAGTTGAAAGTTTTTGGGCACAACAAAATTGAATATTTTCCCCTAAGATTGCAGTGTTTTTACAAAGCGAAATGTTACATAAATCTACACAAAATGCACGCCAAAATGCTACCAGTTAGGTTGCAAAAAAGCGCAATGGGAATGGCCCATCCAAGGCGTTTGACTTTGGTCTTGGCAAAGTACACAGCGGAAATATAGAACACCGTTTCGCTACTGCCCATGATTACCGATGCGCATTTGCCAATGTAACTATCCGCACCGTAAGTCTTGTAGACATCCGTTAAAATTGCCAAACTTCCACTACCGGAAAAGGGGCGAATTAGCAAAAGTTCCAACACCTGTTTTGGTATGCCAACAAGGGCAAAGGGAGGGCTGACAAAGTCCACAACAAGCTTGCCAACACCACTTGAGCGAAGGGCGTTTACCATCAAAAAGGTGGCAAACAAATATGGAAAAATGGCAACCGCAGTTGGAATGGCCCCTTTGGCACCACCAACAAAACCATCGTAGACATTGACCCTTTTTACGCTTGCATACACAAACAAAACAATTAGCACAACTGGGATTGCGTAGCTCACAGCGCGGTTACTCCTTGCTTTGTTTTGCATCCATCAAAGGCTGTTGATGGCTTTTGGGGGTAGGCAAGATTTGTCAAAAATACGCCTAACACCAATGTCGCAACTGTGCAAACAATTGTGGGCAAAAGTATCCCAGATGGGTTTTGTGAGCCAAACGTTGCACGCAAACCAATTACAGTTGTGGGCACAAGTTGAAGTCCGCAGGCATTTACAACAAACAACATTGCGCCACCGCGAGAGAGTTTGTCGCCATCTTCCATAAGTTTGATTGCTTCAATTGCCGATGGCGTTGCGGCATTGCCCACACCAACAAGGTTGCTTGCCATGTTCAAAGCAAGGTACTCTTGCGCTTGCATTGTGACGTTGCCGTACAAAAATTTGTTCAATTTTGATAGCATTTTTGCCAGTTTTTGCACCAAGTTGCACTTCTCCGCCACGCAAAAAACGCCCTGCCAAAGGGCGTAGATTGCCACAAGTTCAAAGGTGTAGTCAAGCGCTTGCTTGCCACTTTGTACGCACAAGGTTAGCACCGAATTGGGGCTAGTGGCAGTAAGCAAAGCCAAGCAAATGATAAGTAGAGTTGTCCAAATTGCGTTCATAGGCGTGTCCCAAGGATATTGCTGTGGTATTTTACGACAATTTTCAGTAAAGTATGCGACAAACAGAATGGTAATTGGGTATTTTATAGTTTACAAATTGTATATATCTTGATATAATATACACGCAAATGACGACAAAGGATGTTTGGTTGCTGATAGATACAATTTGTACTGCGATATAGTTCGCAATCAAATTGCGGGAGGGGCAACCCCTCCCCTACGGAAATCTAAGGCAATCGGCATTTGGTAGTCGTCGGCAAATTTAACAAAAGGGCTCATTTGTTCTTGGAAAGGTGCTGTCGCAATAAATGGTTGATTAGCCATTTGGCGATTGGCGGATAAAACACAAGCAGGCGATGTGTTCTTGTGAAGGAGCATACCCTCAGCGGTCTGTGACTGAACAAAACACAGATGATTGCGTAGTGTTTTGCCACCAAAAGCAACCAGGAATTGAGAAAGCGCCTTTATAACAGAGGGAAAAAATGAAAAAACCATACTACATCACAACTCCAATCTACTACTCAAGTGGCAAATTCCACATTGGTCACTGCTACACAACCATCATTTGCGATGCTATTGCACGTTTCAAGCGCATGGATGGCTACGACGTGTTTTACCTTACTGGCACAGACGAACACGGCCAAAAGGTACAACAAAAAGCAGAGGCAAAGGGCGTTACTCCCAAAAAGTTTGTAGACGAGCTTTACGACCAAATCATTGAGCTTTGGAAGTTGTTGGATATCAGCTACGACAAGTTTATTCGCACAACTGACGACTACCACGAAGTAACAGTACAAAAGGTGTACGAAAAACTTTTGGCTAATGGCGACATCTACAAATCCAGCTACGAAGGTTGGTACTGCACACCTTGCGAATCTTTCTTTACCGAAAGCCAATTGCACGATGGCAAATGCCCCGACTGCGGACGCGAAGTTAAACTTGCCAAGGAAGAAAGCTACTTTTTCCGTCTTTCCAAATACCAAGACAAACTCATCAAGTTCTACGAAGAAAATCCCGACTTTATCAGCCCTAAAGCTCGCATGAACGAGATGATTAACAACTTTATCAAACCAGGTCTCAAGGATTTGTGCGTATCTCGTACAACATTCGATTGGGGCGTAAAATTGCCATTCGATCCAAAACACGTTGCATACGTTTGGGTTGACGCTTTGACAAACTACATCACAGCGCTTGGATACCTCCAAGAAGACCACGCAAACTTCGACAAGTTTTGGCCAGCAGACCTTCACATGGTGGGCAAGGAAATTGTACGTTTCCACACCATCATTTGGCCTGCACTTTTGATGGCGCTTGACCTTCCACTTCCAAAGAAGGTTTACGGCCACGGCTGGCTTTTGTTCGACAACGACAAAATGAGCAAATCCAAGGGCAACATTGTTGACCCATTCTTCCTTGCGGAACGCTACGGAGTGGATGCTATTAGATACTTCCTCCTTCGTGAAATTCCATTTGGATCTGACGGCAACTACACAAACGAAGCATTGCTCACTCGCACCAACACCGACCTTGTAAACGACCTTGGTAACCTTGTTAGCCGTACAACAGCGATGGTAACACAATACTTTGGTGGCACAATCCCACAGCCAACTGCCTACACCGAACTTGATAAGGAAATTGTTTCCCTTTGCGAAGGCACATTGGCAAAGGTTCGTGCCGACATCGAAAACCTTTCCGCACCAGATGCGCTTGCTAACATCTTCAAAATTGTTCAACGTGCAAACAAGTACATTGACGAAACAATGCCTTGGGCACTTAACAAAAACGGCGACAAGGAACGTCTTGCAACAGTAATGTACGTTTTGTGCGAGTGCATCCGTTTTGCATCCACAATGTTGCTTCCATTTATCCCAAAAACAGCAAACACAATCTTTGGTAAGATTGGTGTGGAAGTTCCATCTAACTTTGATGGAATTACCACATTTGGTGGTATTGCCGAAGGTACAGTTGTAACCAAGGGCGAAAACCTGTTCAACCGCATTGACATTGCAAAGGAATTGAAAGTTTTGGAAGAATTGCACGCTAAACAAGTAGCTGAAGCGCAAGCTAAAAACGCGCCCAAGCAAGAGGAAAAACCTCAAGATGAACTAATCGACATTACCGATTTTGCAAAAATCAAACTTTGCACAGCAAAAGTTCTTAGTTGCGAAAAGGTTGCAAAGAGTGACAAACTACTTTGCTTCCAACTCCAAGTGGGAGACGAAGTACGTCAAGTTGTTAGCGGTATTGCTCAACACTACACACCAGAGTACATGGTGGGCAAAACTGTTGTTTTGGTCAAGAACTTGAAGCCAGCAAAGATCCGTGGCGTGGAAAGCAACGGCATGATTTTGTGCGCTGCTGACGACAAGAGCGTTATCTTTGTAACACCCGAAAAGGACATGGACAGCGGTAAGGAAGTAAGATAATGATTGACAGTCATTTGCACCTTGATGACGAGCGACTCGTAGGTCAAGTTGACCAAATTGTTGCGGAATTTGACACACGTGGCGTTGATTTTGTTATCAACAACAGCGCAGACCTACAAGGCATGATTGCAAGCTACAAACTTGCCAATCAGTACGAAAAGGTGTTTGCCACAGTTGGCATGCATCCACACACGGCCAAGGATTTTGACAAAGAATTTGTCCAACTGATGTTGGAATACGCAAAAAATCCCAAGGTTGTTGCCGTTGGGGAAATTGGCTTGGACTACTACTACGACCTATCCGAGCGAAACATCCAACGCGACGTTTTTGCCGAGCAAATAGAAATTGCCGACAAGCTTGGTTTGCCTTTGACATTGCACATACGTGATGCCTACGGCGATGCAATGGACGTTTTGAATGCGCAAAAGAAATATCTAAACAACAACGTTTTGTGGCATTGTTACAGTGGCTCGGCAGAGTTTGCAAAGCAATGTGCAAAACTTGGCCACTACTTTGCTTTTGGTGGCGCGATAACATTTAAAAATGCCAAGAAGGAAGAGGTTTTGCAAGCCATTCCATTTGACCGCATTTTGACGGAAACGGATGCACCCTACATGGCACCTGTGCCTTTGCGTGGTACAACCAACACACCATTCAACATCCAAGTCGGATCGTAGCCAT